>NZ_JBHVDM010000008.1:0-126292 GCF_042802775.1 Nocardia sp. NPDC057455
GGACATGCTCGGTCTCGCTTCGCTCGAAACCTGGAGTTGAGGTAGGTGGGCGTGTCGGCGTTCGAACTCGGGACGGAGTGCGCGCGGCTCAGGCGGGTGGAGTTGGGGTGACCAGTGGGTGTGATCCGTTGCGGCGTCGTTCGGGCAAAGCCGGGGACACGAACGACTCGTGATCGCTCCGCGTCGCCCGACACCTGGCGTTTGGTGCGCGGCGGCCTCGAGTTCGCGATATTGCGCGGCTTGGAGCCGCAGGACGGAGTGCGCGGCTCGGGCGGGTGGAGTCGGGGCGATCAGTGGGTGTGATCCGTTGCGGCGTCGTTCGGGCACAAGCCGGGGACGTGAACGACTCGTGATCGCCCCGCGTCGCTCGACACCTGTCGTTGTGGTGGGCGGCGGCCTCGAGTTCGCGATATCGCGCGGCTTGGAGCGGCAGGGCGGTGCGCGCGTCGGTACTGGTCGCGGCCGGGCGTGGGCGATGCCGACACCAGTGTGGTCGGGGCTCGCTTCGTTCGTCCTACCGGAGGTGCGCCTGCCTGCTTGCGGCTTCTTCGGAGCGCAGACCGGTGGCGGGCGCGAGTGCGTGTCCCCGCAGGCGCTGCATTTGTGAGACACCCGCTTAACTAGACTCGGTTGGCCGCTAGAACCGTGTCGCCTGCGCTCAGGAGTTGTCGATGTCCACCCACCGCCCACCGCTGGCGGGACTGGCCGCTGCGGCCGGTGCCGATACCTCGCTACGGACCGTCGCGGAGCTGATCGGCACCTCGTCGGTCGAGTTGGTCGCGCCGTCGGCGGTGCGGCCGTTCGTCGCGGCGCGGGTCGCGGCCGAGCGGCCGTTGGTGGTGGTCACGGCCACAGGGCGGGAGGCCGACGATCTGACCGTCGAGCTGGCGGAGATGCTGGGTCCCACGGTCGCGCAGTTCCCGTCCTGGGAGACGCTGCCGCACGAGCGGCTCTCGCCGGGCGCGGACACGGTGGGGCGCAGGCTGGAAGTGCTGCGCCGGATCGCGCACCCCGACGACCCGTATTCCCCCGCGCCACTGCGCGTGGTGGTGACCACGGTGCGGTCGCTGATGCAGCCGATGGCGGGCGGGCTCGGCGACATCGAGCCGGTCGTGCTTCGCGTCGGCGTCGAGCTGGACTTCGACGACTTGCTCCTGCGGCTGGTCGAATTCGCCTACACCCGGGTCGACATGGTGGGCAAGCGCGGCGAGTTCGCGGTGCGCGGCGGCATCCTCGACGTCTTCCCGCCCACCGCAGACCACCCGGTGCGCGTGGAGTTCTGGGGCGACGAGATCACCGAACTGCGGCCGTTCGCCGTCGCGGACCAGCGCTCGCTGCCGGACGTCGCGGTGGACGTCGTGGTCGCGCCGCCGTGCCGGGAGCTGCTGCTCACCGCCGAGGTGCGCGAACGGGCCGCCGAGGTGGCCGCCGCCAACGCGGCCGACGCGGCGCTGGTGGAAATGCTGGAGAAACTGGCGCAGGGCATCCCGGTCGAGGGCATGGAAGCGCTGCTGCCGGTGCTGCAACCCGGGCAACTGCGGCTGCTCACCGAGGTGCTGCCGGAAGGCACTCACGTGCTGCTGTGCGATCCGGAGAAGATCCGCACCCGCGCCGCGGACCTGGTGCGCACCGGTGAGGAATTCCTGGAGGCGTCCTGGACCGCCGCTTCGTTCGGCGGCGCGGCGCCGCTCGGCGGGCACGGGCTCGACCTGGCCGCGTCGGCCTATCAGCCGCTGCCCGAGATCCACGCCAGCGCCGACCGGCAGGGCCTGCCGTGGTGGACGCTGAGCCCGCTCGCCTCCGGCGATGCGTCCGAGGTCGTCCTGCGGGTGCTGCCCGGCCCCACCGCGCGCGGGTCCGACGAATTGGTGGCGACGATGTTCGCCTCGTTGCGCGCCCACGTGATGACCGGCGGCAGGGCCGTGGTGGTCGTCGCCGGTCACGGCACGGCCCAGCGCATCCTGGAACGGCTGGCGGAGGCCGACGTGCCCGCCGCGACGCTGGAGACGGGCGCCGAGCCGAACGAAGGCGTGGTGGGCGTGCTGTGCGGCTCGCTGCACGACGGCCTGGTGTTCGAGGACGCCGGGCTGGTGGTCGTCGCCGAGTCCGATCTCACCGGCAACCGGGTGACCGCGCCGACCGAAGCCAAGCGGATGCCGGCCAAACGCCGCAACCAGGTCGACCCGCTCGCGCTGAGCGCCGGTGACATGGTGGTGCACGACCAGCACGGCATCGGCAGATTCGTCGAGATGATCGAGCGCACCGTCGGCGGCGCCCGCCGCGAGTACCTGGTGATCGAGTACGCGCCCGGCAAGCGCGGCCAGCCCGGCGACCGGCTGTTCGTGCCGATGGAGTCGCTCGACCAGCTCTCCCGCTACGTCGGCGGCGAGATGCCCAGCCTGTCCAAACTCGGCGGCTCGGACTGGGCCAACACGAAACGCAAGGCGCGCAAGGCCGTTCGCGAGATCGCGGGGGAGCTCGTGCAGCTGTACGCGGCCCGTCAGGCCGCACCGGGCCACGCCTTCGGGGCCGACACGCCGTGGCAGAAGGAGATGGAGGACGCGTTCGCGTTCACCGAGACCGTCGACCAGATGACCGCCATCGCCGAGGTGAAGGCGGACATGGAGAAGCCGGTCCCGATGGACCGCGTGGTCTGCGGCGACGTCGGCTACGGCAAGACCGAGATCGCGGTGCGCGCCGCGTTCAAGGCGGTGCAGGACGGCAAACAGGTCGTCGTGCTGGTGCCCACCACGCTGCTTGCCCAACAGCATCTCCAGACTTTCGCCGAGCGGGTCGCCGGTTTCCCGATCACCGTGAAGGGCCTGTCCCGGTTCACCGATCCGGCCGACGCCCGCGCCGTGCTGGAGGGAATGGCCGACGGCGGCGTCGACATCGTGGTAGGTACCCACCGGCTGTTGCAGACCGGCGTGCGCTGGAAAGACCTCGGCCTGGTCGTCGTCGACGAGGAGCAGCGGTTCGGCGTCGAGCACAAGGAGCACATCAAGGCGCTGCGCACGCACGTCGACGTGCTCACCATGTCGGCCACCCCGATCCCGCGCACGCTGGAGATGAGCCTGGCCGGAATCCGTGAGATGTCGACCATCCTCACGCCGCCGGAGGAGCGCCACCCGGTGCTCACCTACGTGGGCGCCTACAACGACAAGCAGGTCACCGCCGCCATCCGCCGCGAACTGCTGCGCGACGGCCAGGTCTTCTACGTGCACAACCGTGTGTCCTCGATCGACAAGGCGGCCAAGCGGATTCGTGATCTGGTGCCGGAGGCGCGGGTGGCGGTCGCGCACGGCCAGATGAACGAGGACGCGCTGGAATCCACCGTGCAGGGCTTCTGGCAGCGCGAATACGACGTGCTGGTGTGCACCACGATCATCGAGACCGGCCTGGACATCTCCAACGCCAACACGCTGATCGTGGAACGCGCCGACGCGCTGGGCCTCTCGCAATTGCATCAGTTGCGCGGCCGGGTCGGGCGCAGCCGGGAACGCGGCTACGCCTACTTCCTGTACCCGCCGGAGAAGCCGCTCACCGAGACGGCCTACGACCGGCTGGCCACCATCTCGCAGAACTCCGACCTCGGCGCGGGCATGGCGGTCGCGATGAAGGACCTGGAGATCCGCGGCGCGGGCAACGTGCTCGGCGCCGAGCAGTCCGGTCACGTCGCGGGCGTCGGCTTCGATCTCTACGTGCGGCTGGTCGGCGAGGCCGTCGAGGCGTATCGCGCTGCGGCAGATGGCAAGCCGATCACCACCGAGGAGGTCAAGGAGGTGCGCATCGACCTGCCCGTGGACGCGCACATCCCGCCCGATTACATCGCCAGCGACCGGCTTCGCCTGGAGGCATACCGGAAACTGGCTTCCGCGCAAGATGATTCGGCGCTGTCGCTGGTCGTGGACGAACTCGTCGACCGCTACGGCCCGCTGCCGGTAGAAGTCGGGCGCTTGGTCTCGGTGGCGAAGTTGCGGCTGCTCGCCCGCGAGTACGAGATCGCCGAGATCGCGGTCACCGGGACGACTTTGAAGATCTCGCCGCTGCACCTGCCCGATTCCAAGCAGATGCGCCTCAAGCGGCTCTACCCGAGCGCGGGATACCGCGCCGCCTCCGGTGTGGTGCAGCTTCCTCTGCCGCGTGTCGAGGACAGCGTCGGGGCCGAGCGAGTCCGGGATGTGGTGCTGCTGCAATTGGTCGCCGACCTGCTGCTGGCGTTGGACGGGAAGGCACAGGGAGCGGTCGATCTCACCGTCGCCGCCGAGATGGCGCCGCGATGAGTTCGACGGGGCGTGACGAGTCCGTCCTGCGGGCCGCCCGGCATCGCGCCGCCGGGAGCGTACCGTCCGGCAGCGTGCCGAACGGCGACTCGCCACGCACGGATACGGCGGTGGTCGCGGCGGGGCTGGCGGACGCCGTCGAGGTGATGGACCGCCTCTGGCATTTCGGGGGGTGGGAGGTCACCCAGACCCACGACTCCCTGCGCCCCTATCTGCTCGAGGAGACCTACGAGCTGCTCGACGCCATCCAGCACAGCGATGCCGAGACGATCAAGGAGGAACTCGGCGACCTGCTGCTGCAAGTACTCTTCCATTCCCGAATCGCCGAGGCAGCAGGAGAATTCACGGTCGACGATGTAGCCGCCGCCCTGGTCGCCAAGCTGGTCAACCGCAGCCCGCACCTGGTGGACACCCCGATCGATCCGTCCGCGTCGGTGGCGGAGAAGATCGCCGCTCAGGAACGCGCCTGGGAGGAACGCAAATCCGCCGAGAAGTCCCGCCGCTCCTGCCTGGACGGCATCGCCATGGCCCAGCCCGCCTTGGCGCTGGCGGAGAAGATCGTCTCTCGCAGCACCAAAGCCGGTCTCCCGCCCGATCTCGTCCCCGAAGCGCTCCGGGTGGTGCGTCTCGGCGGTCCGGAAAGCGCTGAAGAACGCCTCCGCAAAGCGGCGCTGAGGTTCGCCACCGCTATCCGTGCGACGGAAGACGCGGCGGAAGAGGACCGCGGCGAACGCCTCCCGCTCAGCGCCGAGGATTGGCGCGCCTTCTGGCCGGGAGAGACCGAGTAGGAAGACCACCTGGCTGCGAACCGTAGGGCAATCCGCGCGGCCGTCCGCATCAAGGACACCGAGATGATGCCGGACCCCGAGCTGAACGCACGCCCGCGCCGGCAATCGACCGGGAACGGCAGGTTTCCCGTCGCCGCCCACGTCGACGGCCAGTGGTGGATCTCGCGGATGAACGGTTTTCCCGACCACCCGCTCTGGAACTGTTCATCGACGGCGCACCGCGTTTCGATCTCGACGACACCCCGGCCACCTGGGGCGCTGCCGCCGTAGTCGCTCGGCGGAAGACGCGGCCGCGAGAACTCGCACAATCGACAGGCCACTGACAGCATGGCCGGTGCGGATCATGTGTCGACCGTGCTGTCCGGGATCTGCTCGGCTCGGGCGATCGTTTCGGTGAGCAGATCCACCGTTCTGGTCAGTTGCTCCTCGGTGTGCTCGGAGGTGATGAAGAAGCGGAGGCGTTCCTGTCCGGCCGGGACCGCGGGCGAGGAGATCAGGCCCGCGTAGACGCCGTTCTCCAGCAAGGTGGAGGAGACGTACCCGGCGCGGATCTCGCCGGGAACGATGACGGGCACGATCGGCGTGCCATGGGAGACACCCAGGTTCACGCCGCGTTCGGACAGCGCACCGTGGAACAGGGCGGCATTCGCCCACAGGCGGGTCAACCGTTCCGGCTCCCGCTCGAGCACCTCCAGTGCCGCCAGTGCTGCGCCGATCGCCGCGGGCGCGGGTGCGCCGGTGAGCATGGCGACGCCCGGCGCGGACGACTTCATCGCGCCGATGAGATCCGCGTCGGCCGCGACGAATCCGCCGGTGCTACCCAACGCTTTGGACAACGTCGCCATCCAGATGTCGACGGCGTCACCAGGCAGACCGTAGTGCTCGCGGATGCCATGCCCCTTGTCGCCGAAGACCCCGAACGAGTGGGCTTCGTCGACCATCACCGCACAGTCGTACTCCCGCGCTATGGCGGCCAATTCCTCGATTCGGCCGACGGTGCCGTCCATGCTGTAGTGGCCCTCGAGCACCACCAGCGCACGGTCGAATCCGCTGCGCGAAGTACGCAGTACAGACCGCAGCGACTCGGGGTCGTTGTGCCGGAAATTGATGCGTCGCGCACCGGACCACTGAACGCCGGAGATGACGCTGCCATGAATGAGCGAGTCGCAGACCGCGACATCGCCCTCCCCGAGCAGGAATCCGATCACACCGGCATTGGTGAGGTAACCGCTGGTGGTCACCATGGCGTCGCCGACACCGTAGATGTCGGCGAGGCGGCGTTCCAACTCTTGGTAGAGCGGGATCTCACCGGCGACGATGCGACTGGCCGCCGCCGAGGCCCCGAACTGATCCAAGGCCCTCTTCGCGCCATCGACCACCCGCGGATGGTTGGCCAAGCCGAGGTAGTTGTAGGCGCTGAAGTTCACCAGATCCATGCCCGCCAGCCGTGGCTCCGTGACGTGGATAACCGTGTCGTTGGGCCCCGTCCGGGGCAGGAACAACGGGTTCACCAGCTGGGTCTGCTCATACAGCGACGCGATCATCGCTCGCTTCCGCACGGCCGCCGCCACGTCCGGATGATCGGCGAACTGGCGTCCCGGGCCGCGGCGCTGCCGCGACCGCGTCACCGGTCGCATCGGCGGCGCCGCCGCAGTGCTCCCGGATTTGTTATCCGCCAGTAGTTTTCGCGCCAAATCACGCGCCGACTCGGTCATGCCTGCACCGTCGCCGCGCCGATCGATGCCCCATGTGAGCCGACGCCCTCGACGATCGCCTCGGCGGCCTTGGCGCCGGCTTGCTCCAGGCTGAACGACCGACCGAGCTTCAGCGAGATCAATTCGACACCCAAGGACTGCGTGACCAGCGAACCGAATTCCACCGCCATGAGCGAGTCCAGGCCCAGTTCCGGCAAGGGCAGGGTCAGGTCGATCGATTCAGCGGACACTCCCATCACCGACGCCAGCTGCTCGGCCAGCATGTGCGCGACCACCTCGTTGCGTTTGGCCTCGTCGAGGGCGGCGAGTTCGGAACGGAGGCGGCTGGCGGCGGAATCGTTCTGCGCCGCCGCCGCGATCATGGACTCGAGCCTGCCGGTCAGGGCCAGTTGCGGTCCGGTGGCGGCGACTCGGGTCCAGTTGATCGGGAAGATGTCGACTCTCGTGACGCCGAGTCGCAGGGCCTCCTCCAGATATTCCGGTCCTTCGTCCATTTCGATCGTGTCGAATCCCGTGTTGACCAGGTAGCGAGCAAGATTCTCGTCGGCGGCCGCCATACCGGCTCCGGCCATATGGCCCCAGCCGACCGCCAGCGCGTTGACTCCCTCGCGGGCCAGGGCCTGCGCATACGCGTTCACCGCGATATTCGCTGCGGTGTAGGAGTAGTGGCCGATCCCGCCGAAGATGGCACTACCCGAGGAGAACAGGACGAACTGTTCGAGTTGTGCGCCGGCCGCCACCACTCCGGCGTACAGCGCTCGCGCGCCCTCGAGCTTGGGCCGGAACACCTTCGCCAGGCTGTTGCGATCCATCGCGTGGATTCGCTTGTCGTCTACCGCACCCGCCGTGTGGAAGATGCCCTCGAGCGGATGCTCGGGCCGGTGTGCCCGCGCTATCACCGCACCGACGGCCTCCGGATCGGTCACATCGACCAGCTCGGTGGTCACCTCGACACCCTGTCGCTCCCAGACGACCAGTTGCTGCCTGGCCTCCTCGGTGGTCGCGCCACCGCGTCCGAGCAGAGTCAGGCGCCGAGCGCCCTTGCCGACCAGCCAGCGGCCGATCGCCAGCCCGAACCCACCGAAACCTCCGGTGATCAGGTACTGCGCATCGGAGTGGATGACCACATCGGGGATCTGCGGGCGCACCTGTGGAGCCTGCTCGTCCATGCGCAACACGACGCGACCGATCCGCGTGGATCGCGCCACTTCCTCGAACGCCTGGGCTACCTCGGCAGTGCTGAACGTGTCGAAGGGCAGCGGCCGGTAGGTTCCGTCGTCGAGTCTGCCGTTGACCGCTTTGACGAAATCGAAGACCTTGTGCTGCCGCAGCTTCATCATCCGGTCCAGGTCGAACGAGGAGTACGTCACGTTCTTGTCGAAGTGCCGCAGCTCGAGGACGCCGCCGAAGTAGATGTCCGCCTTGCCGACCTCGATGATGCGCCCGAATTCCGCGACCACGGCGAAGTTCTGCACCAGGATCTCGCCGGGTGCCGAGCTGATCACCACGTCCGCGCCGCGGCCGCCGGTGAGTTCGAGGACGTCGTCGACGAAGTTCAGCGACCGTGAGTGCAGCGCGTGGTCCGCACCTTGATCGAGCACGTAAGCACGGCGCTCGGCGGTGCTCGCGGTGCCGATCACCACGGCGCCGTGGAGTTTCGCTATCTGCACCGCCGCCGAACCGACACCGCCGGCCGCACCGTGCACCAGCACCGTCTCGCCCGGCTGGAGCCGGGCCAGCTCCAGCAGCGCGTACTCGGCGGCGACGAACGAGGTCGAACTGCTGCATCGGCCGGGTTCGAAGCCGTCGCCGACGCGCCAGACCAGATCCGCGCTCAAGGTGTTGAATCGGCCGATCATCCCCTTGCACGCCAAGCTGACCTGGTCACCGATCTCGAATTCGCTGACATCGGGACCGATGCGGACGATGGTGCCGTCACCCTCCATGCCCGGCGCGGTGCCGAAGAAGGTGTCGCCGAGTTCGCGATCACCGAGCAGTCCGATGACCCGCAGCGAGTCCTTGTAGTTGAGGCCGACGGCCGCCATGCGCACCTCGACCTCACCCGGACCGGGATCCCGCCGTTCACTACGCCGCCAGCCCAGTCGCGAGAAGGTCTTGGTCTTGGGGATTTCCAGCCGGAAATCGGCTTCCGGATCGGTCAGCGGCTCGGCCTGGTCCAGGGCGTCCAGGCGATCCTGCAACGTCCGGCTCACCACGGTGGTCCAGCGCAAGCCGTTACGCAGGAACACCTCATCGGCGCGGTCGAAAACGAAGGCTCCGGGAATGGTCAGTTCCGCGCGCAGATCCGCATCGGCGACGTCGGCTGAAACGTCGATCAGTCGCCACCGCAGCCGGGTCTGCTCATTGAGCAGCGCACGACGGGCACCGGCCAGTGCGGCATGGCTCGGATTCGGCGCGACATCGCCCTCCGGGTGGGTGTAGGCGTGCTCGGTGACGAGGGAGGCGTAGAAGGTGTCGTCACCGAGGACATCCCGGTCGGAACCTTGCTCCACCAGCCAGGTGTCGAGGAAGTCCTGTTCGGTCGAGTCGAGGAACTGCTGCGCGGCCAATGCGATCCGGCGCAGTGTCCAGAGGTTGTCCATATCGTCGTAGCCCGATCCGGCGACCACAACCAGATGCACGCGGCCGACGCCGGGAAGCATCCGAGCAGCCCGAAGCCGTTCGGTCACTACGGCTTCCAAATCGTCACGGGACGGGTCGCCGGTGACGATCAGTGGCGAGACCTCGCCCGATACGACCGGAGTGGTGATGCGGACGAGATGTTCGGCCCGCTCGGTCGCCGCGCGGTCCATCGCGACGACCAAGGTGAACAGATCGTCTGTCGCCGGAAGCGCGGCGCGGTCGATGGGATCGCGCATCTCCCAGCGGTCCTCGTAGAAGAAGTCGACCATCCGCTGCATCGGGCCGGGCCGCGGTGCGATCGATCCGAACTTCATCCCGACGATCTGCATACGGAGGTTGTGGTCGGCGTCGAGCAGGTCGATGTCCGCGGTCGGTTCGTCCGTAGTGTCCAGCCGGGCCACCACCGTGACCTCCTCCGGCAGCGACGCGAACAACCGCACCGCACCGACCGCCACCGGGACCATCGCGCCGTCCTGCTTGCTGCCTGCGCCGACGAGCAGGGCGGCCACGCTCTGCAACGCCGCGTCGACGACCGCGGGGTGCGCCGGATGCCCGGCCTTACGGGCGATGGTGCCATCCAGGGTGCTCACGACCGTGGAGCCGGAGATTCGAATCGCGGTCGCACGGCGGAAGGTGGGCCCGTAATCGAGTCCATGCGCCGCGAGACCGGTGTAGAAGTCGACGGGATCGATCTCGAGCATCGAATCGTCATCGGGTACGTCGATCTTGGCCGGTTCGTACACGCCCTCCACGAGCCGTCCGACGGCATTGATCGTCCACACCGAACCCGCCACACCGCGCGAGCGAATGGTGAAGCGCCGGGTCGACTCCTCGAGGTCGAACTCCATGATCGGCGTCTCGCCCGCATCGATGACCAGTGGTGCGACGAAGCGTACGTCTTCGACCGCCACGGACGCGGATTCGGTCCGCAGCGCTGCCGCGCTGAGCGCGGCATCCAGATAGGCCGCACCGGGCAGGATCCGCGATCCGCCGACGACATGGTCGGCCAGCCACGGCAGCGATTCGATGCCCAGCTCGACCCGCCAGGTCGAGGCGTCGTCCGGATCCTGGTCGCCCAGCATCGGATATGCCTCGGCAGTGCCGTGCCGCTTGCGCTGGTATGCCGGAATGTCGTTGCGCAGATGGGTGCGCTGCCACGGGTATGCCGGCAGATCGATATGCCGTGTCGGGGAAATCGAATCGGCGAACAGCGCGTCGATATCGAGGGCTCCGGCGTTGTACAGTCCCGCGATGGTCTGCCTGATGCTGTCGGCATCGGACTGCTTGCGGTTGAGCGTCGCGACGGTCGCCCCGGTCTCGCCCGCGGCGATCAGGATTTCGCGGATGTTGGCGCCGAGTACCGGATGCGGGCCGACCTCGAGGAACACACGGCTGCCCGCGCGCACGAGTTCGGTGATCGCATCGTGGAAGCGGACCGCCTGCCGCACATTTCCGCACCAGTACTCGGCATCCCAATCCGGTTCGGTGACGCGCGCACCGGTGACGGTGGAGAACAGCGGGATGCGGGGCGCCCGCAGCTCCAAATCGGTCAGTACCGAGCGCAGCTCATCCAGGATCGGCTCCATCAGGTGGCTGTGGTACGGCACCTCGACCTGTAGTCGACGGGCGAAAACACCCTGTTCGGTGAGTGCTTCCGCGATTTCGTCCAGGCGGAGGGCGTCACCGGCGAGAGTGACGGCCGACGGACTGTTGACGGCCGCGACATCCACCCGTGCATCGTCCGCGATCAGTTTCCGCACGTCGGCCGGCGCCAGGCCGACCGCGAGCATCCCGCCGGATCCGGCGGTCGTGGCCTGTAGCCGGGCGCGGTGATAACTCACCAGCAGGGCGTCGCGCAGCGACAGCATGCCGGTCACATACGCGGCCGACACCTCGCCGACGCTGTGACCGACGATCGCCGCGGGCTTGATGCCGAGTTCGTCCAGCATGGCGTACAGGGAGACCTGAACGAGGAAATTCGCGGGCTGCGCCACAGCGGTCGTCGTCACGCGCGACTCTTCCTCGGGCCGCAGCAGTTCCTCGATGATCGACCAGCCCGCGATCTCCCGGAACACCGCATCGATGCGCTCGGCCTCCGCGGCGAAAGTGCCCCCGTTGCGCAACAGCTCACGGCCCATCGCCCACCATTGCGGACCCATACCGGTGAACACGAACACCGGTTCGGGAGCGTTGCGAGCGACGGTCCGGCTCACCCGTCCCGCGCCGCCCGCGAATTCGATCAACGCGCGGACCAATTCGGTGTCGTCGCCGAAGGCTATCCCGGCGCGAAGCAGATGGTGATTGCGTCGGGTCCAGGCGGCCTCGGCGAGGTGGCCCGGGTCGGCGCCGTCGGCAATGCGCTCGGCGAAACCGCGCGCCAGATCTCGGGCGGCCTGCTCGCTGCGCGCGGAGATCGGCAGCACCCCGAAGTGTTTCGGCCGGCGTTCGGCCGCAATCGAAGGGCGATATTCTTGCAGGATCGCATGCGCGTTCGTGCCGCCGTAGCCGAATCCGTTGACGGCGACGGTCATCCGCTCGACCTCTGGGCCGACCTCCTCGGCCTCCAGCTGCAACCGGAGCCCGAGTTCGTCGAAGGGAATTTCCGGATTCGGCGTTTCCAACCAACCCTGTGGTGCGATGGTCCGTTTGGACACGGCCAGCGCCGACTTGATGACACTCGCGATACCGGACGCGGCCTCGGTATGGCCGAGCTGCGCCTTGACCGAGCCGACGCCCAGCGGTGTGGTGCGGCCGTCGACAGCGCCATACGCACGGCCGATCGCTCGTAGCTCCAGAGGATCTCCGACGGGGGTTCCGGTACCGTGCGCCTCCACGTAGGTGACCTCGTGCGGCCGGATGCCCGCGCGGCGGGTCACCATCTTCGCCAGCGCCTCCTGCGAATCAGCGTTGGGTACCGTGATCGCCGTGGTGCGGCCGTCTTGGTTGGATCCCGTACCCTTGATCACCGCGTAGACCCGATCACCATCGCGTTCGGCGTCGGCCAGCTTCTTCAGCACCACCATCCCGGCGCCTTCACCACGACCGTAACCGTCAGCGGCGGCGTCGAAAGGCTTGCTGCGGCCGTCGGCGGCGAGGAAGCCGCCCTTGCACATGGAGACGAACGGCTCGGGCTCGGCCAGCACGGTCACACCACCCGCGACGGCGACCTCGCAGTCGCCGTTGTCCAGCGCTTGGCAGGCCAGGTGCACCGCGACCAGCGATGACGAGCACGCGGTGTCCACGGTGATCGCGGGGCCGACCAGGTTGAGCGCGTAGGCGATCCGGTTCGAGATCATCGTGTAGGAGGCACCGGCCGCGGTGTGCATGTCGACGAACGGCAGCGCCGGGCCGCCGACCGAAACACCCAGCTGGTCCATGGTGAACGCGCCGGCGTACACGCCCAGCGGTGCGCCGCTGACCCGCCCGGCGATACCGGCGTCGTCGAAGGCTTCCCAGGTGACCTCGAGAACGAGGCGCTGCTGCGGATCCATCGCCGCCGCCTCGCGCGGTGAGATGCCGAAGAAGTCCGGGTCGAACGCCCAGGGGTCACTGGTCATGAAAGCCGCACGCTTGGTGTACATCCGGCCCGGCGTCCTCCGATCCGAGTCGTAGAAACGCCGGTAATCCCAACGGCTCTCCGGGATATCCACGACACCGTCGCCTTTTCCGACGATGAATTCCCAGAAGGATTCGGGGGAATCGATACCACCGGCGTACCGGCAGCCGATACCGATAATTGCAATGTCGGACACAACAACTCCCTGGATCGAACTCGAAATTTTCCCCGACGAGAATGGGAATTTTGAATCGCGCTGCCGGTCCCGGCTACGCGGCGGCGTTGCGCAGTGGCTGACGAGCCACGACGTTCATTTCCGGGCCGTTCTTGCCCAGCACCGTCTTGGCCACCGGTTCGAGGCCGAAGGCGCGGTAGTAGTCGACATTCGCATCCTTGCAGAGCCCATACAGCGGAACCGATTGCGCGTCGGCCTTGTCCACGAGCGAGCCGAACAGCGCGCGACCGACACCGCTGCGCTGCAGCCCGGGGTCGCACCCGAGATAGACACAGCACAAATTCGGCTCGGCGGGTGCTGCCCGCTCGATCGCGCTGTCCACGACGACTCCGCGTCGCGTCGCGGTGCCCATCGCGAACAGCAGCAGGACCCCCGAGACGAGTTCGCGCCAGAAATCTTTTCGGTATCCGGCCGGATACCACAGCAGCACACCGGCCACCTTGTCGTCGACGATGCCGACCTCGGCGCCGCCCGCGGGCAGGAAACGGTACTCGATCATCAGCCGCAGCATCCGCGCAGCACGACGATGACGCACTTTCTCGTCCGGGAAGACGAAGTCCTCGATCGGATCGTCATTGGCAAAGGCGGCACTGAGCACGCGCACCATATCGGTCACATCGTCACGCGTCGCCGGACGCACGACCGGCCCGTTCGCCTGGTTCAAAGCTGTTGTCCCTCAAAGCATGTCGATCATCTGCGGACTGTGCGGCAGCACAACGAACGAAGCTACCGATCAGTAGACTACATGAATCCGCGTGCAACGCTACCCGTCGGTAGTCAGCAATATGTAACGCGTTCCAACATTGTCCCGAGCGGCAGTCTGGAGTGGTTGTGCGCAATCCTGCAAATCTCTGGCTTACCATCCGTGGGAGTATCGGGACCGGCGGATCGCCTCGAATTGGACATTTACGGCAATACGGTTGGCGACGACTTCGCCGAGGATTTCGGACCGGCGAGCGCGGTCGCGGCTGAAGGGCCGGGCACGTATGACCCGCCGCAGAGGTCCGGCGAAAGTCGGAATGGTGCCGCATGAGTCGGTCTTGCCGACGGTGGCCGGGTCACGAAAGGGCGCGGATGCGCGGCATTCGACACCTCGCGGTATCAGCACCCGGCGGGAACGTGACAGATCGGCTCGCGCCACACGAATCGCCACGAACTCGGGGCTGTGCACGCCACCGAGCCGAGAACCCGGCGCGGCGGTCGTGGAAGTGGGACGCAGTCAGACGTTGACGCCGTAGTCCCGGGCGATGCCCGCCAGGCCGGAAGCGTAGCCCTGGCCGATGGCGCGGAACTTCCACTCGTTGTTGTGGCGGTACACTTCGCCGAAGATCATGGCCGTTTCGGTGGACGCGTCCTCGGTGAGGTCGTAGCGAGCCAGTTCGACGCCGGTGCCTGCGTCGACGACGCGGATGAAGGCGTTGCGGATCTGGCCGAACGACTGGCCGCGGGCGTCGGCGTCGTGGATGGACACCGGGAAGAAGATGTTGGTGATCTCCGGTGGAACGGCGGTGAGGTCGACGTTGATCACCTCGTCGTCACCTTCTCCCGCGCCGGTGAGGTTGTCGCCGGTGTGCTCGATGGATCCGTCGGGCGAACGCAGGTTGTTGTAGAAGATGAAATGCTGGTCGGACAGCACTTTGAGATTCGGTCCGCAGACCAGCGCGCTGGCGTCGAGGTCGTAGTCGGCACCGGTGGTGGTGCGCACGTCCCAGCCGAGCCCCACCGACACCTTGGTGAGATTCGCCGCCTGCTTCGACAGCGAGACGTTGCCGCCTTTGGCCAGAGTGACGCTCATGATTCCCTTCCGCGCGGCACGGCCGGTGCCGCCTTCTCTCTGCTCCCGGAAACGTCGGGCTGCTGAAGTTCTAGTGGTCGGCCCAGGATTGCAGGATGCCGACCCGGTCCTTCAGCGCACGCAGTTCGCTCTCGTCGTCGAGCACCGTGCGCTGGATGCCTTGCACGACCGCGAAGGCCGACTGGCGGTGGTCATCGATCACGTCGACGTCGATGCGGACGGCGACATAGTCGTCGGCGCCGGGCATCTGCTCGGCGACTACATGCGCGGTGCCCCGGGCGCACATCGCCACGTTGCCTCCGCCGAGGATCAGCAGCGCCACCTCGGGATGGTCGCGCAGCCGGGCCAGCGAACCGCGATCGTACTTCAGGCTGAGCAGGATTCGCCGGTCACCCGCCCGCACCGGCCAGGACACCGGAATCGCATGCGGCGCGGGATCGGTCGTCACCAGCACGCCGATCGTCTCCAGGGGCCATTCCGGGAGCACGTCCAGCTCGGGATGATCTGTCGAGTTGTGCTGACGTTGGGCGGGGCTCGCTCCGGCTGCCATCTTCGTCACCTCATGGATCGTCGAGCGCGGCGGGCTGTGCCGCGCTTGATAGCAGTCTAAGGTGCTGTGCCCCTTGCGTGCTGGCGCTGGGTGCTTTGTCCGGACCTCACTTCGGGGACCCGCCGCCGGTGCGCGGCGCCGGTCAGGCCGAGAGCAGCGCGGGGACGTCGAGTGCGTCGGCCCATTGCCGAGCCATGTCCCGGACGCGGATCTCGGTCGACGCGTCGTGCCGCGCGTGTTCGCCGAGCTGGACGGCTCCGCGGGCGACGAGCTCCTCGGCGATGCTGTCCGCCGCGGACTCCGCGGTACCCATCTCGGTTCCGAACAGGATGACGACACGCACTGCGCAACCCTTTCTCCAACATGAATATGGTGAGGCTACCCTAATTGTAGCCGGAGGTGTGCTGTGCCTCCGGCGGATGGCCGGGGCCCGCGGCAGCGCCGGGACACGCGCGGTTCAGCTGCGCCGATTGACGGAATCCGCAACACGTTGCATCATTCGTAGAGGTGCCCGGTGTTTTCTGGGCTGACCACTTTTCCGCCGGCCGATGGCTGTCCGGCTCCGCGACTGCCGCCCGTGTCCTTCGAGTCCTCGCACGAGTGCAGCGCTTCCATCCATGACGCTCAGCGCGTCCGGCCGTGAGTGAGGTGAAAACGAAATGGTCTACCAGTCGTCTGCATTCCCGGTGATCAATTCGCGCGCCCGCTTCGGCTCCCTTCCCCACTTCTGAATGTCACCGCGCCGGGCGCGGTCTTCAATCGTCGATGTCTCGCATCGGCGGACTCGCGGCTCGGCGCGGTGCCCCGGACGTAATCGAAACCGGTGGATCGACGGATGTGGAGACAGTCATGGTGGACAGGGGAGCGGTGGATTCGGGGGCTGTGGAAATGGTGACGCGGCCTATGGCGAGCAACCTCGCCGTGTCGGCCGCGATGATCGCGGATCTGGGGTATCTGCGCGCGGAACTGGCGGCGGCGGAGGTGCCGTTTCTGCTCGTGCGAGACAGCGGGCACCGGCTCGTGCTCGCGGCCGACGCGGCGCACCGCCCGATGGTGCGCCGGGTGACCGCCGCGGCGATGTCGGCGGGATTCTCCTTCGCCGAGGTGCAGCGCAACGTCTTCCGGCTCGGGCGCGACCACGATCCGGCGCATCACGTCGAGCTGGAGCTGTGGGAGTACCACGGTGACACGGTGACCTGTCCGCGCCCGAACGCGCTGACTCGGACGGTCTTCGACGTCGCCGACGTCCAGCGCACGCAGGTGCGGCTGTTCGACCGGACCTGGCCCACCCTGGTGGACATGTTCGCGCCGCAGACCGGCGACGTCGGTTTCGACATCGACCTGGTGTTCTCCTGGGTGGACGGCTCCGATCCGGAATTCCGCGCCCGCCGCGCCGGGATGCTCGCCCAGGTCGTGGTCGGCGAGGGCGACGACGCGGACGCCAGGATCCGGCAGATCGACGAGTTGAAATACGCCTTGCGGTCGGTGCACAAGAACGCGCCGTGGATCCGCAGGATCTTCATCGCGACCGACTCCACGCCGCCGGACTGGCTTACCGCGCATCCGAAGGTGACCGTGGTGCGGGCGGTGGACCACTTCCGCGACGTCAGCGGTTTGCCGGTATTCAACTCGCACGCGGTGGAATGCCAGTTGCAGCACATCGACGGGCTCAGCGAGCACTTCCTGTACTCGAACGACGACATGTTCTTCGCGCGGCCGGTGCGTCCGTCGATGTTCTTCACGCCGGGCGGCGTGAGCCGGTTCATCGAAGCGGACACCAGGATCGGTCCGGGGCGCAACAACGAGCGGCGCAGCGGTTTCGAGAACGCCGCGCGGGTCAACCGGGCGCTGCTGGCCGATCGTTTCGGTTATGTCATCACCCGGCACCTGGAGCACACGCCCGCGCCGTTGCGGCGCAGCGTGCTCATCGAGATGGAAGAGGAATTCGCCGCGGAATTCGCGCGTACGAGCGCGAGCCGGTTCCGGGCGGCCACCGACATCTCGGTCACCAATTCGCTGTACCACTATTACGCCATGCTGACCGGGCGCGCGGTGCCGCAGGAGGTGGCGAAGGTGCGCTACGTCGACACCACCAGCTACGGCGGCCTGCGCTTGCTGGACGGGCTGGCGCGCCGGCGCGATGTCGACTTCTTCTGCCTCAACGACGGCAGTTTCCCCGAGGTCGGCGAAGCCGAGCGGGTGCGCATGGTCGCGGAGTTCCTGGCCAGGTACTACCCGGAGCCCGCGCCCTGGGAGAAGATCAGCGCACCGCCTCGTCATCCGCTTCCGGAGTCGACGCAGGGCGCCGCATGACGTGCGGGATGCGCCCGGCGGGCGGGATCACGATGCCCTCCTCCGCCAGTCGCAGCTGCGCCTCCTCCGGCGTCGCGGGAGCGCCGACCGTGCGGCCGCGTTCGATGGGCACCACCGAGTGCACCACGGTGTCCGGGTAGATGTGCACGTAGTTGAAGGCCTGCGCGCCGTCCCGGCCGCGCAGGCCACCCTGCGCCACCCCGAGATCCTGGCTGTAGCAGGTGGCCGACGCCACCGAGACCGGGATGCCCGCGAAGGTCGCGCTGGTGGAGAAGTGCAGGTGCCCCGCCAGGATGGCGCGCACGTCGCTGCCGTCGAGCACGTCGGCCAGCCTGCGCTGATCGCGCAGTTCCACGGTGACGGCGAGGTCGACCACGCACGGCACCGGAGGGTGGTGCATGGCCAGGACGGTGCCGAATGGCGCGGGCTCGGCCAGCACCGAGCGCAGCCACTCCAGCTGCTCGTCGGCGATCTCGCCGTAGTGGTGCCCGGGCACCGAGGTGTCCAGGGCGACGATGCGCAGCCCGTCGATCAGGTGCACTCGATCCAGCGGGGAAGTGGTGGGGTACTCGCCGAGCAGGCGGGCACGCAGGGCGGCGCGGTCGTCGTGGTTGCCGGTCACCCACACGATGGGCGTCTGCAAACTTCTAGCGAACGGCTCGACGATCGACTTCAGCTTGGCGTACGCGGCGGGCTCGCCCCGATCGGTGAGGTCGCCGGTGAACACGATCGCGGTCGGGCGGATCCGGCTCGCGGCGGCCTGCTCGAGCAACTGTCGTAACCGCAGGTCGGCGTCGACATCGCCGTACAGGGGGTCGTCGCCCGCGATGAGATGTGTGTCGCTGAAGTGAAACAACACGTGATCCGGACGCGGATACTCCGCGACTCTGGTGATGGACACCGGACCGAACTCCTCCTGGCGGTTTGCCCGCCATTGGCTTGGCTCCGTCGCCACGATAGCGTCGGTTACGGACAGGTTTCCCGACGGTTGATGAAGACACGCTTGCGGGAAGGTGAGTTTTCGGTGTCGAACGCTGGGGAAACGCCGATCGGTGTGGGATTGGTCACCGGCCGAGTGCGTCAGCGGTGCGCAGGGCGTCCACCACCATCGCGGCGTCCACTGGGAAAGGTTCGTTGTGGATCGTCTCGCCCGCAACGGTCGCGCGCCTGGCGATGGCCGACAACGTCTCGTCGTCGGCGTCGGGCAGACCGAGTGCGGCGAGCGCGGACTCCGGCCCTCCGGGACTGGCGGGGCCGGAACGCGATCCAGCCCTCTCGGGATCAACACTGCCGCAGCCGGAACCCATCGCCGCGCCGTGATCGGCGATGGCGCGGGTGTTCGGGGCCGGCGATGGCGTGGCGCTCCGAGTCGGCTGTTGCGTGGCGCTCCGAGTCGGCCCATCGCATCGGCGCTCGGGGCGGGCAGGGGCTCGCGAAGCCGTCCCGCCGACCGGCGGCACCCGTGCCCGAATGTGCTCCGCACTGCGACGGTGGGCCGGGGCAGCATCGCGGACGGGACATCGCCCGCCGACCACCGCGCCGGATACCGAAGAGGAGCTGCCATCTGACATGCGGCCGCTTGTCCGGTCCGAGGCGGCTTCTGCGGTCGGGAGCGCCCCTCCGCGACCCCGTAGGTGGCGAAGGAGCGCTCGCGGCCGGATCAGCTCGGTGTGGTGAGCGATTCCGGGAGCAGGCGGGGCCGGTCGTGTTCCCGCTCGCTCAGCAACGCGAAGTAGCGGCGCAGCATGAGGATGGCGGTGGTGGCAAGGCCGGCGGTGAGGCCCCACCAGACACCTGCCGCACCGAGACCGGCCGGGTAGGCCAGCAGCAGGGCGACGGGCAGGCCCACGCCCCAATAGCCGATCAGCGAGAGCCGGAAGCCCGCGTTGGTCGCCTTGAGCCCGCGCAGCAAGCCGGTGCCGATGTTCTGCGCGGCGTCGAAGAACTGCAACACGATGCCGATCAGCAGCAGAGTGTGCGCGACCCGGATGGTGTCGGCATCCGAGGAATCCAGGAAGGGGCGCAGCACCAGATCGGGGGCGACCACGTACACCGCGCCCGTCAGCGCCGCGATCACCGCGGCGTGCCGCAGCGCGAGCCAGGCCAGCGCGCGGGCGTGCGTGTGCTCGTCCCGCGCGACCGCGTGGCTGACCAGGATCGAGGCCCCGTGCGACAGGCCGATCGCGACTTGGAAGACGATGTAGATGATCTGGTAGACGACGTTGTGCGCGGCCAGCGCCGCGGGGCCGATGCTGCCCATGACGAGGGCGAGCACCGAGAACATGCCCGCCTCGGAGCCGTAGGTCAATGCGATCGGCGTGCCCAGTTTCAGTTCGGCGCGCACGGTGTCGAGCCGCACCGGCAGTGGCGTCTTGGGCAGGGTGGGGCCGAGTTCCTCGTCGCGCCACACCATCGCCCAGAACACGCCGAAGGTGATCAGGAAGACGAGCGAGGTCGCGACGCCGATACCGGTCAGCCCGAGTTCGGGCAGCCCGCCCTTGCCGTGGATGAAGCCGAGGGCCAGCAGCAGGTTCAGCGCCACCGAGCCGAGTGTCACCAGCAACAGCGCCTGCGGGCGCTGCATGCCGACGGTGTATTGGCGCAGAACCTGGAACCACAGGCAGGGCAGCAGGCCCGGCGCGAGCGCCACCAGCAGCGGACGGGCGTCGGCGAGCACGCCCGGGTCCTGCCCGAGCCAGGGCAGCACCCAGCCCAGCCCGATCAGCACCGCGCCACCGAGCAGCCCGGCGACCGTGGCGATCGCGAAGCTCGAGCGCAGCAGGTCGCGGATCTCCGGATCGGGCGAGTCGCCGCGCTTGCCCGCCGCGCTCACGGCGGTGGCGATCTGGTTGCCGCTGGCGGTGATCAAACCGACGCACATGGTGCGGATCTGGTTGAACAGCACGATCGCCAGGCCGCCCGCGGCCACCTGCCGCACACCGAGCGTGCCCATCAGCGCGATGTTGGTGGTGGATACCGTGATCTGGGCCAGCTGGGTCAGCGCGATCGGCGTCGCGAGCGCGGTGAGCCGCCCGCCGTCGCCGCGGAAACTCGTCACGATCACCGGTTCTCCTTCGCAGAAGGCGGGAGCGCAGTCCCGCGCGGGCGCAACGTCGTGCCGTAGGAGCGACCGGACCTCACCGCGCCTGCACCAGCGTGTTCCGGGCCGCGGGCGTATAGCGCCGCAGCAGCTCCGCGACCGAGCGTTCGGCGTCGGCGTCGAGCAGGTCGCGCTCGCTCATCCAGTCGTCGTCGAACACCGTGTCCAAGTACTTCTCCCCGCCGTCGCACACGATGGTGACCACGGTGGAGCCCGGCGGGAACTCCTCGAGCCGGGTCAGCCCGGCGTGCACCGAACCGCCCGCCGACCCGCCGATCATCAGGCCCAGCTCCGCCGCCACCGCGCGGGCGGTCGCGAAGGCCGCCACGTCGGAGACCTTCACCCCCTCGTCCAGCAGCGAATAGTCGACGGCGGTGCCGATGGTGGCGCCCGGCGGGGTGCCGGTGCCCGACTGCCAGTACGGGCCGCCCGGCCCGCCGAAGGCGATCGAACCGACCGGCTCGACGCCGATCACGTAGGGCGTGCAGCCGAGCTGGTGCAGCCGGGTCGCGGTGCCGAACAGCGAACCTCCGGTTCCCACCGCGGACAGCAGGATGTCGACTCGCTCGACGTCCTCGAGCAATTCCTCCGCCACCGGGTAGTAGCCCACCGCGTTGGCGTCGTTGTTGTGCTGCTCGGTGAAGAACGCGTCGGCGCGTTCGGCCGCCATCGCCTCGGCCAGGTCTTCCCGTGCCGAGGTGGCGAGATTGTCGTCACCGTCGTCGGCGACGTACACCAGTTCCGCACCCATTGCCCGCATCGCGCGCAGTTTGTCCTTACATGCGTGATGGTCGACCACTGCGGTGAAGCGATACCCACGTTCGGCGGCAACTACCGCCAGGCCGAGCCCGGTGTTCCCGGACGTGGATTCGATGATATGTCCGCCACTGCGCAGCAAACCGCGACGCTCGGCGTCGAGCACCATTTCGCGCGCCATCCTGATCTTGGCCGCGCCGGTCGGGTTGAACTGCTCGAGCTTGAGCAGTAGGCGGGTGCCCGTCGCGGTGGCCGCGAGCTCGAACAGCGGCGTGCGACCGATCAGATCCGTCACGCGCGTGACGAGCGGCATTGATATCTCCTGGTTCGGGTCGGGGAAGTCGGGGTCAGCTGCCGTCGCGGGTCCAGCGGAAGCGCTCGCCGGGTGCGTCGTGCAGCACGACTTTCGGTGGGATGGGGAGTTCGTGGAACGCGGACTCGTTCGAGTCCATCTGATATCCCGCCGTATTCGGGTAGATCAGCAGGTCACCGACTTCGGCGGGGCGCGGCAGCGGCACCCGGCGCCAGCTCAGCATGTCGGAATCCAGACAGCTGGCCGCACCGACGCTGGTCGGCGTCACGGCGCCGGGCCGCGCGGGCCACAGCACCGGATCGGGCAGGTACTCGCTGTCGAACCATTGCTCCGAGAGGCTGAGGCTCGTGCCGTCGACGGTGAGCAACCGGTAGGGCTTGCCGTGCGCATGCCTGGTCTTGCCGCCCTGCACGCGGAAGACGGTGCAGCCCGCGTGCGCGAGCAGCGCGCGTCCCGGTTCGATCGCCAGGCGCACGGCGTTGTCGCGCAGCCGTCCGGCGAGATCCTCGTGCGCGAGGATCTGTGTGAGCATGGCCGCGCCGGGCACCGGAAAGTGGTACGGATAGTACGAATCGAAGGACTTCCCGGAATGGAACCACTGCCTGTCCATCCCCGCGGTGAACGCCGAGGCGGCGTCCGCCGGAACGTAATCGACGCCGAAGCCCCCGCCGATCGACACGGTGGTGGCCGGATGTCCCAGGGTGCGCGCGTGCAGACAGCGGGCGATGAGCTCACCCGCCAGCTCCGCCCGCGCCACCGCGTCGTAGCCGGACAGATGGAAACTGAAGCCTTCGAGCCGGATCGACTCGTGGCCGCCGCACAGCGCCAGCGCGTCCTCGATCTCGCCGGAGGTCATGCCGAACCGGCTGGCCGAGGCAGCGGGCAGCACGCGCAGCAGCACACGCGCGGGCTCGCCGGGAGACGTCAGCGCGGCGAGACGCTCGAGTTCCCCGAGATCGTCCGTGGCGATCAGCGCACCGTGCCGGGCGGCCAGCCACAACAGATCGTCCGCCTTGGCCGGGCCGGTCACCATGAGTTCGTCGCCGCGCACGCCCTGTGCCAGCGCGGCGGTCAGTTCGCCGACGCTGGCGACGTCGACGCCGGCGCCGTGTTCCGCGCACGCCCGCGCGACACAACCGGCTTTGTTCGCCTTCTTGCCGTAGTAGATCGTGCCGTGCACCCCGGCGCGGGTGAAAGCGGCGCGGAAGGCCCGAATGTTGTGGCCGACCCGCGCCGGATACATGACATGGAACGGGCCGCCCATCGCGAAGGACAGGTCACCGAGGAGGTCCGGGTCGGCGAGTAGACGGCGCTCCCACGGGTCGAGATGCGCGGGCATCGGTGACGCGCTGATCGAATCGTGCGCGTTCGCATCGGGCCCCGGCTGCACGGCGATACTCGAATGTTCTAGTCCCACCGTGTGCCTCCGTGCGCTAATCCCACAGCGGCACCTCCGTACCCCGGCCTTCCGCGATCGCTCGCTCGGCCAGCGCATGGGCCACCGCGATGTCGGTCAGCACCAGTCCGCTGTTGTAGACGAAGATGCGCTCGTCGTCGGAGCGGCGAGCGACCGCACGGCGATTCAGGATCTGCGGCAGCTCGGCGTCCACCGCGCGCAGCGTGCCGTCGGGTCCCGCCATGTCGGTGCCGGTCAGCGCCATCTGCTCCGCGCTGGTCGCGATCACGCGGTCGGCATCGGCCAGAGCAGAGGGCGCGAGTCCGTAGCCGACCAGCACTGCCACCGAACCCGGTGCCAGGTCATCGGATTCGAGTGCGACCTCGGTGGCCGGGCCCGCGGTGGCCAGCACGACATCGGCCGTGGCCGCCGCGGCGCGGGGGTCGGTCACGGTCTCGAGCAGGGCGTGCGGATGATGCTCGGCCAGGCCGCGGTGCACGGCTTCCAGCCCCTCGGCGTGCGTGCCGTAGACCATCAGTTTGCGCAGCTGCGGGTTGGCGGCGAGCAGCTGCGGCAGGGCGTTGCGGCCCTGGGTCCCGGTGCCGATCAGCAGCACACTCTCCGCGCCGCGGCGGATCGTCTCGCGCACCAGCAGCGCCGACACCGCTGGCGTGCGCAACGCGCCGACCCGCGCGCAGTCCATCATCGCGATCGGCGCACCGGTGCTGTCGTCGTAGAGCGTGATGGTGGTGTAGTACCGCTTGGTGCTGCGATCGTGGCCCGGGTCGAACTTGTAGGAAGTCTTCATCGCCACCACGCGTCTACGTCCGTCCCGGCCGAGCATGGCGTAGGCGACCGACCAGCCGTCCGGGTTCGCGACGCTGAGTTTGCGCGGGTTGTCCGAATCACCTCCCGCGAAGGCGAGATACGCCTCTTCCACCGCACGCACCACCGCAGCCGGTGTGATCGGCACGTCGGCGAGGTCGCTGCGGCTCAGCACCCGCAGGGGTGTGCTTCGGTCACGCGTGTTCAAGGGTTCCTCGATCATGTCGTACTGCATCCCGCTCATGAGTGCCGCTCGCGACCGGCGGGGTGGCCGCCGCCCGGAACGGGGCCACGATTTGTTGCCCGTAGCCATTCTCGTCGGCTTCCTCGGCCCGCCGCTGACGTTCCGGAAGCCGGATGTTCACTCGCTTGAGCCACCGGTCGGTTCCGTCGTACCGCGCGGTGAACGGCACCCGGCCGTGCACGGCGACGTCGTTGTCCACCAGCAACAGCTCGCCGGGGGAGAGCGCGGCGGTCACGCAGACGCGTTCGAGCTCGGCGGCGAGTTGTTCGTAGGCCGCGCGGAATTCCGGGTCGGCCTCGGCGAGCGGCGTGTATGCGGGGTCGTAACGCAGTGTCTGCTGGTCGGGGCCCGTAGCGCTCCACAGGGTCGGAACCGCTGCGGCCGTGCGTGTTTCGTGCCCTTCGCCGTAAGAGACGTCCGGCAGGATCGGCAGGGCGGGAGTGCTCAGTAGTGCGCGCTGCTCGGTGGAGAGTTCGATCCGGCGCACCGACGAGACGGTGGTGCCGACCAGGTCCGGGTTGCGCAGGCAGCCGAGCATCAGTAAGTGGGCACGGCGGGGATGGAAGGCGTCCTCGGTGTGCGGGCTGAGCAGCACATCGCTGCTGGCGCCGGACTGTTCGTGCTCGTGACCGGCCGCGGGGACGATGTTGTTGACCAACCGGCCGTCCTGCTGCCCCTGCCAGCCGAACGGCTCGCCCGCACTCCGCGCGAGCAACAGCATGACCAAGTCGAGTTCGAACGAGCGCGCGCGCCGAACCGGGTCGCCGCTCCACCGCGCCGCCTCGCGCCAGCTCGGCGGCGTGGGCCCGAATTCGTTGTCCTCCAGTGGAAGACGGCCCACGACGGCGGCACCCGCGGCGGTGGCGGGCGGGCGCATGGCATGGCGCACCTCGGCCGGGAGTTCGGCGGCGCCCGCATCGATCCGTTCGATGATCGCCGGGTCGGTGAGGGTGCGCGCGGCGGCGGCCGGATCGGTGAGTTCGTGATCGAGTGTGGCGCATATCTCGCGGGCGAGATCGCGCACCGCCCGTCCCGCCTCCGCGGACATCTCACGTCGTTCGAGGCCTTGTGGGTGAAGCGTCTTACGTTCGGAGAGAACGCTTTTCACCAAGAGTCCCTTCTTCGCATCGGTTCGAAAAGCAGGGGTCACGTTCTGTATGCGAAGGTAACTCACACCGTCGGAGTGAAGCAAGGCTTACCTAAGCGAGTCGGCAAAAAAATAGCTGGCGCGCATAACTGTGGTCGGTGGTCGGCGCCTCGGTCGGGGGGTTTGCGGGCGGTACGCCCTTGCGCTGCCGTTTCGGTGCCGGAATCGGCGAGTCGCGCAAACCATTAGGCTAGCCTGTCCTGATCAATACACTGGGTGGGCGGTACCGCGGTGGGTTCGGTGCAGGAATGAGGGCAGCGCAATGGTTTTGAATCGACGGCATTTGCTGCGGTCAAGTCTCGGGCTAGGGGCGGTCTTGCTGGTAGCCGCCTGTTCCGACGACGCGGGCTCGTCCGGCCCTGCGCGGCGCGGCGGCACACTGCGGGTCGGCGCGCTCGGGACCGCGGCTCGCATCGAACGCGACCCGCACGCCAATCTCAGCAACGGCAGCGACTTCCTGATCACCTCCCTGATCTACGACGCCCTCACCGTGCCGGGCGGTAACCCGAATGTCGTCCCGCGCCTGGCCACTCGATGGGAGCCCGACGCCGATCGGCGGCGCTGGAGCTTCACCCTGGCCGAGAACGCGGCCTTCCACGACGGGTCACCGGTGACATCCGAGGACGTCGTGTGGTCGCTGCGCAGGCTGCGGACGGTCGGCGGCTCGTCGAAGATGCCGGTGGCCGTGGAGGACATCACCGCAGACGGGCCGAACCGGGTGGTCCTCACAGTGCCCGAGCCGAATAGTCAACTGCCGCTGCTTGTCCGGTTGATGACATTCACGGTCAGGAAGGACAGCAGCGATTTCACCGAGGCGATCGGCAGCGGACCGTTCCGGTTGGAGTCCTACCAGGGCGGTAACGCCCGGCTGGTGCGCAACGAGCAGTGGCACGGCGGTGCGCCGCTGCTGGACGCCATCGAGGTCACCATGTTCGAAAGCGTGACCGCGCTGGGCAACGCGGTGCTCGGCGGGCAGATCGACCTGGCCTCGAACGTCGGCGCCATCGCGGGACGCACCGCCGAGGGGCGCGGTGACCTGACGGTCGTGCGCCGCGCGAACGACACGGTGGTCGGCGTCGCCATGCGCACCTCCGACGGGCCGTTCGCCGACGCGCGCGTGCGCACTGCCCTTCGGCTCGGTGTCGACCGCAAAGCCCTGGTCAACCAGGTGCATTCCGGGTACGGGACGGTGGCCAACGACATCCTCGGCACCGGCGACCCGCTCTACGACACCTCCCTCGCCCAGCGCACCCGCGACGTGGACCGCGCGAAGGCGCTACTGCGCGAAGCGAATTTCGACACCGGGCGCAGCTATCCGTTCGTCACCAAGGCCGAGGCGCCCGGTGAGGTCGAGTCGGCGAAGGTGATCGCCACCCAGCTCGCCGAGATCGGTGTCCGTCTGGACGTGGTCACCCAGGAGCCGAACGCCTTCTACGACCAAACCTGGTTGAAGGCGCCGCTGTACACGATCTCCTGGGGCACCAACGATTCCACGCTCTTCTTCGCGAGCAAGTTGCTGGCCGGCGGATCGAATCGCAACGAGACCGCGTTCAAGGACGCGGCGTTCGACACCGCCACGGCCGAAGCGCTCGCCGCGCACAGCGACGAGAAGTATCAACAGGCCGCCAGGGAACTCCAGCGCATCCAGTACGAGCGTGGCGGGTACCTGGTCTGGGGCATGGCCGACGGCATCGACATCGCCGCCTCCCGGGTGCGCGGCCTCCCGACGCTCGGCGGCTTCGCGCGCGTCCAACTGGAAAAGGCGTGGCTGGCCGGGTGATCTCCTTCGCGCGACTGCTGCTCCGGCGCGTCATCCTCCTGGTGATGCTGCTGGCCTGCGTCTTCGTCGCCGTGGACCTGCTGCCGGGCAACACCGCCCGCGCGGTCCTCGGCCGGGAGGCCACGCCGGAGCAGATCGCGGCCAAAGAACACGAACTGGGACTGGACCGCCCTCTGGCGGTGCGGTTCTGGCACTGGATATCGGGCGTCGCGACCGGCGATTTCGGGCGTACCGCGCGCGGACGACCGGTCAACGACCTGCTCGTCGACAAATTCCCGCCGACACTGCTGCTCGGTGGGCTCGCCCTCGCGGTGACCGTGCTCGCGTCGCTCGCGCTCGGCGCGTGGTGGGCGACGCGTCCGGGCAGCGTGGCCGCGCGCGTGTTGCAGCCGACGACGACCACCGCGGTGGCGGTGCCCGAATTCGTGATCTCCACGCTGCTGATCCTGGTGTTCGCGCTGGCGCTCGGGTGGCTGCCCGCGGTCACCATCACCGGCCGCTCCGGATTGCCCGCCGGACCGGAGATGCTGGTGCTGCCGGTGCTGGCGCTCGCCCTGCCCCAGGTCGGGTGGAACACCAGGGTGGTGCGCGCCGCCGTGTCCGACGCCGCGCTGGCGCCCCATGTGGAAAGCGCGATGCTGGATGGGATTTCGTCCCGAATGCTGCTGGCTCGGCACGTGCTGCCGTTCGCGTTGCCGACCATCGTGGCCAGCTTCGCCACGACGGTGGGGATGCTGCTCGGTGGCGCCTTGGTGGTGGAGACCGTCTTCAACTACCCCGGTCTCGGCGCGGTCCTGGCCGGCTCGGTGGCCGATCGGGACACCTCGGTGGTCGCGGCGGTGGTCGCGCTGTCCGGGGTGATCATCATGATCATGCTGGCCGCCGCCGACGGCATCCGCACCTGGTCGTTACGGGGGCGCCGATGAAGCCATCGACCGAGGTCAGGAGCCCGGCTCGGCGACGGCTCGGCGTGCTGACCGTCGCACCCGCGCTGCTGGTCACCCTGCTGGCGGTGCTCGGCCCGACGCTGGCGCCGCACCCGGCGGAGGAAGCGATCGGGATCCCGTTCGGCGATCCCGGTGCGGGCGTGCCGCTGGGCACCGACCGCCTCGGCCGCGACGTGCTCAGCCAACTGCTCTACGGCGGTTGGGGATTGCTGCTGGTGGCCGCGGTGATCGCGGTGACGGTTACCGGGGTGTCGTGTGTCCTCGGCGCGGTCGCGGCGCTGCGCCCGCGGATCGGCGAGTGGATCGAACTGGGCACCGACCTGTTCATCCTGCTGCCCGCGGTGCTGGGCATCCTGCTCGTGCTGACCTCGTGGCCGGACGCGGGCACCTCGGGGCTGATCGTTCTGGCGCTGCTGTTCGGCGTTCCCTACTGCGCGCGAATCTTCACGGCCGCCGCTGCCGGGGTCGCGGCATCCGGATATGTCGAGAGCGCACGCGCCGCCGGTGAATCGCTGACGCATCTGGTGTTCCGGGAGGTCATCCCGAATCTGCGCGCGGTGTCGACGACTCAGCTCGGGCTGCGTTTCGTGGCGGGGGTCTATCTAGTGAGCACGGCGTCCTTCTTACAACTGCCCACCACGCTCGGCGCGACCAACTGGGCGGTCATGGTGCGCGAGAACACCTCCGGCATGTTGCTGAATCCCTGGGCGGTGCTGGCCCCGAGCCTCGCGATCGCGATCGTCGCGGTGAGCGTGAACCTGGCGGTGTCGGCGTTCGGGCGAGGGGAGCGGGAATGAACGTGAACGCGACGAAATACGGTCACCCGTCGATCGAGGTGGAGGGGGATGGGCAGGCGAGGGCCGATTCCGTCGTGGTCGACGGCCTGACGGTGCTCGACCCGAGCGGGCGGGAATTGGCCGGTCCCGCGACCTTCCGGATACCGGCGGGCACGGTGACGGCGCTCACCGGCCCGTCCGGGTCGGGCAAGACGACGGTGATGCGCGCCCTGCTCGGGCAGCTGCCGTCCGCCCGAGCCCGCGCGACGGGATCGGCGTCGGTCGCCGGGCACGACGTGCTGACGCTCGATCGTCCGGCGCTGCACCGGTTCCGGCGCCGGCATATCGCCTACGTCGGGCAGGACCCGGGTTCGGCGCTGAATCCGCTGCTGCGCGTGCGCGCCCTGCTGCGCGAGGTCGCTCCGGACGTGTCCGAGCCCACCCTGACCGACACGCTGGCGCTGGTCGGTCTGTCCCGGGACTATCTGCGCCGCCGCCCCGGTGAACTCTCCGGCGGCCAGCAGCGCCGCGTCGCCCTGGCCAGAGCGCTGATCCGCCGCACCGGCGTGCTGGTGCTCGACGAACCGCTCGCCGGGCTGCACGGCGCGCTGCGCATCGACATCGCCGGACAGCTCGCATCGCTCGCCCGCGAGCGGTCGGTGGCGATCCTGCTGTCCGGTCACGACACCGCCCTCGTGCACTCGATCGCCGACGACATCGTCGAACTCGGCATGGTGCCCCAGGCATCCGTGCCTCCGGCTCGGGCGACCGCTACAGCAGGGAGAACCTCCGGTGCGGTGACCGAGCCCGCACTGCGCACGCGTGGGGCAGCAGAGCAGACGGGCAACGGTCACAAGTCCTCCGTTGTCGTCGCGGCGGCCGATCGGCCGCCGGACGTGGTGCTGCGCGCCGAGGGGATCAACGCCTCGATCGACGGGCACCAGGTGCTCGCCGACATCGGTTTCGTGCTCGAAGCGGGTTCGGTGCTAGCGGTGGTCGGCGCGTCGGGCGCGGGCAAGACCACCTTGGCGCGCGTCGTCGCGGGGTTGCACCATTCGGCGACCGGATCACTGGAGTTGCACGGGAACCCGATCGTCGTGGGCGCGAACAGGCGAGTTCGATACGGTGCGGGCGGCATCCAGTTGGTCACCCAGAACCCCCGCTCCGCGCTCAACCCCCGCCGCACCGTGGCGCAGACGCTCGGCCGCCCGCTGCGGCGGATCGGGCGCGTCACGCGCGGGGACCTCGCGCGCCGGGTCGCCGAACTCCTCGCCGCGGTCGAGCTGTCCGCCGACCTGGCCGCCCGCTACCCGCACGAGCTGTCCGGCGGACAACGTCAGCGGGTGGCCCTGGCCCGCGCCCTCGCCGCCGAACCCGCCGTGCTCCTGTGCGACGAGATCACCTCGGCACTGGACCACGCCACCGCGGCGGCCATCATGGCACTGCTGGACCGGATCCGGGCCGAACGCGACACCGCCCTGCTGGTCATCTCCCATGACATGGCCTTGGTCGCCGAGTACTGTCCCAGCCTGCTCGTCCTCGATCAGGGGCGCATCGCCGAATCGGGTCACACCGGAACCGTTCTCGCCGCGCCGACGCACAACGCGACCAGCGAGCTGCTCGTCTGAACCGGTTCGGGTCATGCCGACGCCCGACACGCGGTGGACTCCGCCACCGGCTTGCCGCCCACGGTCGCCGTCATCTGGATCATGGAAGGGGTGTTGCGAAAAACCGGCGTCTCGGCCGCCGTCGTGGTGATTCTCGGGCTCGTCGGCTGCGGTATCGACCGCACCCCGATTCCGGAGGGTATTCCACCCGGGCCGGGCACCCCGCTGCCCGCGATCGACCTGGACGCGCCCGGCCGCACGGCCGTCCAGTTGCGCGGCTGGGCCGGCGAGCAGGCCGACCGGCTGGGCATCCCGTCGGTCGCGCTGGAGGCTTACGGCTACGCGGCGGCCGTGATGACCAGGGCCCGTCCCGACTGCGGCATCGCGTGGACGACGCTGGCGGGCATCGCGAGCGTGGAGAGCAGGCACGGCACCCATCGCGGTGCGAAGCTCGGCGAGGACGGCGCGATCCGCCCGCCGATCATCGGCATCCCGCTGGACGGCTCGCCCGGCGTCGCGTTGGTCGACGACACCGACCGCGGCGCCCTCGACGACGATCCGGTGCACGACCGCGCCGTCGGCCCCTTGCAGTTCATCCCGGAGACCTGGAAGCGCTGGGGTGTCGACGCGAACGGAGACGGCGCCGCCGATCCGCAGAACATCGACGACGCCGCGCTCACCGCCGCCAGATACCTGTGCGCCAGCGGCGGCGATCTCACTTCCGAGCACGGCTGGCAGCGAGCGCTACTCACCTACAACCAGTCGCACAGCTACCTGCTGACGGTGCGCGATCGAGCCGCGAGCTACAGCGTCGGCCGCCGGGTGTGAACCTCCGGTCCCCGGAGTGCCGGTTACCCGCCTCGCTGCCGGGACGATAGGCTCGGCAACGCACGGCCCATCCCGTGAGACCAACCGTGTCAGCAGCCGAAGGAGTGTCGTTTTCGTGGCCATCATCGAACAGGTCGGAGCTCGCGAGATCCTGGATTCCCGCGGTAACCCCACCGTCGAGGTCGAGATCGCTCTCGACGACGGCACCCTGACCCGCGCAGCTGTGCCTTCCGGCGCGTCCACCGGCGAGCACGAGGCCGTCGAACTGCGTGACGGTGGCGAGCGCTACGGCGGCAAGGGCGTACGCAAGGCGGTCGAGGGTGTGCTCGACGAGATCGCGCCCGCCGTCATCGGCTTGGACGCCGTGGAGCAGCGCACCGTCGATCAGGTGCTGCTCGACCTGGATGGCACGCAGGACAAGTCCCGGCTCGGCGCCAACGCCCTGCTCGGTGTCTCGCTGGCCGTGGCCCGCGCCGCCGCCGAGTCCTCGGGGCTCGAGCTGTTCCGCTACCTCGGCGGTCCGAACGCGCACGTACTGCCCGTCCCGATGATGAACATCCTCAACGGCGGCGCGCACGCAGACACCGGCGTCGACGTGCAGGAATTCATGGTCGCCCCGATCGGCGCGCCGACCTTCAAGGAGTCGCTGCGCTGGGGCGCGGAGGTCTACCACGCGCTGAAGTCGGTGCTCAAGGCCAAGGGCCTGTCCACCGGCCTCGGTGACGAGGGTGGTTTCGCACCCGACGTGGCGGGCACCAAGGCGGCGCTCGACCTGATCAGCGAGGCCATCGACAAGACCGGCCTGAAGCTGGGCAGCGACGTGGCGCTCGCGCTCGACGTCGCGGCCACCGAGTTCTACACCTCCGGCAGCGGCTACAAGTTCGAGGGCGCCGTGCGCTCGGCCGAGGAGATGGCGCAGTTCTACGCCGACCTGATCGGCGCCTACCCGCTGGTCTCCATCGAGGACCCGCTGTCGGAGGACGACTGGGACGGCTGGGTGAGCTTGACCGACCAGATCGGCGACAAGATCCAGCTCGTCGGCGACGACCTGTTCGTCACCAACCCGGAGCGCCTGGAAGAGGGCATCGCCAAGGGCGCCGCCAACGCGCTGCTGGTGAAGGTCAACCAGATCGGCACGCTCACCGAGACTCTGGACGCGGTGGAGCTGGCGCACCGCAACGGCTACAAGACGATGATGTCGCACCGGTCCGGCGAGACCGAGGACACCACCATCGCCGACCTCGCCGTCGCGGTGGGCAGCGGCCAGATCAAGACCGGCGCCCCCGCTCGCAGCGAGCGCGTCGCCAAGTACAACCAGCTGCTGCGCATCGAGGACGCGCTCGGCGACTCGGCGCGCTACGCCGGCGACGTCGCGTTTCCTCGCTTCGCGTTCGAAAGCTGACCTGCGGTACGAGCGACGGGCCCTGAGGAGGTAGGCGTGCGTAACCACTCAGGGCCCCGGGAGTACCGCGAAGCAGAGACCGAGGCGTGAGATGACGGAGCGACGTGCGCGTGGGACCAGTCCGGCCGGACGTGGGGACCGCCGCACGTCGCGTGCCGCCGAATCGCGCCCGGCCGACGCGGCGGCCAAGCGCGGGCGCAGGCGATCGGAGACCACGGACAAGCCGAAACCGCGCAAGAGCGCGCGGGGTTCGGCCGTCGACAGGCACGACCATACGTTCCTCGGCCTCTCCACCGGCAAGGCGGTGATCCTCGCGATGGTGGTGTGCGGGCTCGCGCTCACCCTCGCCGTGCCGATGCGCACGTACTTCACCCAGCGCGCCGAGGCCACGCAGCTGGCGCAGCAGCGCGAGGAACTCGAGGCGGATCTGGCCAGGTTGCGCGATCGCCGTGCGCAGCAACAGGACCCGGCCTACATCCGCACCGAGGCGCGGGACCGTCTTCGCCTGGTGCTGCCCGGCGAGACGCCGTACATCGTGCAGGTGCCCGGCATCGAGGCGCCCGCCCCGCCGCCGGCGCCCACCAGAGCCAGAGAACCCGATCCCTGGTACACCGAATTGTGGCGCAGCATCGCCGAGCCGCAGCCGACGCCGGCGGCCGCTCCGGCGCCGCACGCCGTCCCGCTACCGCAAGCACCGGAAGGACCTAGGTGACCGCACCGAACGACCAGGATCTCGCGATCATCGCCGAGCAGCTGGGCCGTGCGCCGCGCGGCGTGCTCGCCATCGCCTATCGCACCCCGGACGGGATCCCGGCCGTTGTGAAGACCGCGCCCCGGCTACCGGACGGCACCCCTTTCCCGACGCTCTACTATCTGACCGATCCCCGGCTCACCGCGGAGGCGAGCAGGCAGGAATCCGCCGGCGTGATGCGTGCGATGACCGAGCGACTGGCCGCCGAGCCGGAGCTGGCTGCCGCCTATCAGGCCGCACACGAGAGCTATCTGGCCGAACGAGACGAAATCGAATCGCTCGGTACGGAATTCAGCGGCGGCGGGATGCCCGAGCGGGTCAAGTGCCTGCACGTCCTGATCGCACACGCACTGGCCAAAGGGCCGGGAGTCAACCCGCTCGGCGACGAGGCCGTGGCGCTGGCCGCCGAGCACGGTCTGCGTGGCACCGCCGTTCCGGCCGACTGGCCCGCGCCCCGGCCGAGCGGTCCGCGAGAGAGTGGAGCACAGTGATGAGTGACCGGGTAGCCGCCGTGGATTGCGGCACGAACTCCATCCGACTGCTGATCGCCGACGTGCTCGGCGATGGGCGCTTGGCCGACGTGCACCGCGAGATGCGCATCGTCCGCCTCGGCCAAGGGGTCGACGCGACCGGTTCGCTGGCGCCCGAGGCGATCGAACGCACCCGCGCCGCCCTGGCCGACTACGCCGCGCTGATGCGCGAGGCGGGTGTCGGCCGGGTACGGATGGTGGCCACCTCCGCCACCAGGGACGCCGCCAACCGCGAGGACTTCTTCGCCATGGCCGGAGCCGAACTCGGCGCCGTGGTCGCGGGCGCGGAAGCCGAGGTGATCACCGGCGACGAGGAGGCGCGCCTGTCGTTCGCCGGCGCGATCGGCGAACTGTCCAGCGCGTCGGGTCCCTTCGTCGTCGTGGACCTGGGCGGCGGATCGACCGAGCTGGTATTCGGGGACAGCGCGGGAGTGCGGGCCGCCTTCTCCGCCGACATCGGCTGCGTCCGGATCACCGAGCGCTGCCTTGCGGGCAACCCCCCGACCACCGAAGAGATCGCCGCCGCCCGTGCCTTCGCCACCGAGCGGTTGACCGAAGCGTTCACCCACGTCCCTGTCGAGGGCGCCCACACCTGGGTCGGCGTGGCGGGCACCATGACCACCTTGGCCGCGGTCGCGCTCGATCTTCCCGAATACGACTCCGAACGGGTGCATCTCACCCGATTGACCATGGACCAGGTCCACCAGGTCTGCGACCGGCTGATCGCCATGGACCACGATCAGCGCGCCGCGCTGGGGCCGATGCACCCAGGCCGGGTCGACGTGATCGGCGGCGGCGCGGTCATCACCGAGGTGCTCGCGCGGGAACTGTCCCGGCGCGCGGGCATCGCCGAGCTGATCGTCAGCGAGCACGACATCCTGGACGGCATCGCCCTGTCGATCGCCTGATCGGGCTTCGTCCGTCCGGCGACCGGACCGGTCAGTTCTGCGTTACGTGGCCGTCCAGCCGGGCTTCGGCGTGCGTCTGCGCTCCGGGCGGGGCTTCGATGCTGCCCTCGCGGCGTGCTTTGCCGACCGCGATATCGGCGAGCCGGGAGAGCGATTCCTTGTTCCGCGGCACCAAGAGGAGCTCTTGCAGCACGTTGGGCACCAGGGCGCCCAATCCTCGCTCGGCGTGCTCGTACATCCGGATCTGGGTCTCGCCGGGTGCGGTCTCCGCGAGTTCCAGACGGATCCACGCGGCGCCCAGCGGCGAGAGTTTGGCCTCGAGTTCGAGCATATGCGGCGGATCCACCGACACCACCTGGGTGGTGTCGTTCACGGTGAACGGCCACACGCCGGCGCTGTAGTGCAGTCGGGAGCCTGCGCCGGGCCACTCGCCGTCGACGTCGCGAATGTGCGTGGCGCCGACCACCCAGGCGCAGAACAGCCATCCGTCGGCGAGGACGTCGAAGACCTGTTCCGGTGTCGTCGGCACGGTGATTTCCACGTGAACCATCAGCTCAGCGCTTTCTGGGTGTAGGCCGTGGCTGGTTTGCCTGCCGATTGCGGGGTGCCCGGTGGTGCGGTGGGCAAACCACCTGCCGCGATCCGATTGCCCGGCGCGTCTGAACAGAACATACGAATCCTCCACAATGCCGCCCGAGGTGAGATCTTCGGGGAATGGTTGAAGCGGCAACACCGCGGCGCTGTCTTTCCCGGTTGTCTGGATATCGGGTAGTTTGGCTCGGTTCTATGACCCAGGTCACGAGTTCGCCTATTCCGGTATCGCCGGGACGGTCATGGTGGGTGCGGGGCTGATCACCGCCGCCAGCGCACCATGGATCAGCGAATTCCCGGCCGGCGTGCATCGACTCGTCGTATGGGTACAGAACACCAAGCACAGCAGCACGAGCTAAGGAGAACGCGTGACTAACCCCGGGCCACAAGCCGATCCGGCGGGTGATGTCTCGTCTCGGTGGGGCGGCTTGTTCCGCACCAAATCCATCGAACAGTCGATCCGCGACACCGACGAACCCGACTCGAAACTTCGCAAGGACCTGACCGCCTGGGACCTCACCGTCTTCGGCGTGGCCGTCGTGGTCGGCGCGGGCATCTTCACCCTCACCGCACGCACCGCGGGCAATGTCGCGGGTCCGTCGGTCTCGCTCGCCTTCGTGTTCGCCGCGATCGCCTGCGGGCTGACCGCGCTCTGCTACGCCGAGTTCGCGTCCACCGTGCCGGTGGCGGGCAGCGCCTACACCTACTCCTACGCCACCTTCGGCGAGCTGGTGGCGTGGATCATCGGCTGGGACCTGATCCTGGAGTTCGCGCTCGCCGCGGCGGTGGTGGCCAAGGGCTGGTCGCAGTACCTCGGCGAGGTGCTCGGCGACGTCTCCCCGATCGCGCACCTCGGCCCGGTGACCTTCGATTGGGGTGCGGTGCTGCTGATCGCCGTGCTCGGCGTGCTGCTCGCGACCGGCACCAAGGTCTCCTCGCGGGTGTCGGCGGTGGCCGTCGCCATCAAGCTGGGCGTGATCGCGCTGGTGCTGGTCGTCGGCCTCACCTATTTCAAGTCCTCGAACCTCTCGCCGTACATCCCGCCGTCGCAGCCCGGTGAGCGGGGCGAGGGTCTGCGGCAGTCGCTGTTCTCCTATCTGACCGGCGCCGGGGACAGCAACTTCGGCTGGTACGGCCTGCTCGCCGCGGCCAGCCTGGTGTTCTTCGCATTCATCGGCTTCGACGTCGTCGCCACGACGGCGGAGGAGACTCGCAATCCGCAGAAGGCCGTGCCGCGCGGCATCCTCGGCTCGCTGCTGATCGTCACCATCCTGTACGTCGCGGTGTCGCTCGTGCTCACCGGCATGGTGCCCTACACCGAGCTGTCGGGCGGCGACGCGACGCTGGCGACGGCGTTCGGCATCCACGGCGTCACCTGGGCGAAGAACATCATCTCGATCGGTGCCCTCGCCGGGCTCACCACGGTGGTCATGGTGATGTACCTCGGACAGACCCGGGTGCTGTTCGCGATGGCGCGTGACGGACTGATGCCGCGCAAGCTCGCGCACACCGGCGACAACGGCACACCGGTGCGGGTCACCATCATCGTCGGCGTGGCGTGCGCGCTGCTGGCCGGGTTCGTGGACTTCGGCACGCTGGAGGAGATGGTCAACATCGGGACGCTGTTCGCGTTCGTGCTGGTGTCGATCGGCGTGCTCATCCTGCGACGCACGCGTCCGGACCTGCCGCGCGGATTCCGGGTTCCGCTCGTGCCGCTGGTTCCCATCCTGGCGGTGCTGTCGTGCGTGTGGCTGATGCTGAACCTGTCGGTGGAGACCTGGCTGCGGTTCGTGGTGTGGATGCTGATCGGTTTCGTCGTCTACTTCGCCTACTCCCGGCGCAATTCCCTGCTCCGGAAGGCTCACTCCGTCCGGTAACGCGACCCTGTGCGGCTGCTCGGGAGTGGGCGGATAGCCTGACGCCGTGTCGCAGCGTGAGTTGGTTGTTCTCGGGACCGCGAGTCAGGTGCCGACGAAACAGCGAAACCACAACGGGTACCTGCTCCGGTGGGACGACGAGGCGATCCTGTTCGATCCCGGTGAGGGTACGCAGCGGCAGATGACCTACGCCGGTGTGACCGTCACCGGGCTCACCCGGATCGCCATCACTCATTTCCACGGCGACCACAGCCTCGGGCTGGCCGGAGTGGTGCAACGGATCAACCTCGATCGGGTACCGCATCCGGTCGACGTCTGTTTCCCGGCGTCGGGCGCCGCGTACTACGACCGCCTGGTCAACGCGACGTCCTACTATCATCGCGCTGAACTGCGGCCGCGCCCGGTCGTCGCCGCCGGTCCCGTCGACCTGCCCGGGGCGCCGTTCACGGTGACGGCGGTGCGGCTCTCGCATCCGGTGGACACCTTCGGCTACCGGCTGAGCGAGCCGCCCGGCCGGCGCATCCTGCCGGACCGGTTGCGGGCCCTGGGGTTACGCGGCCCGATCATCTCCGAACTGCAACAGCGTGGCAGCGTCGAGTTGGAAGGTCGCACAATCACTTTGGCGGAGATCAGCGAACCCCGGGCCGGGCAGAGCTTCGCCTTCGTGATGGACACCCGGCTGTGCCCCGGCGTCCGGGAACTCGCCGCCGACGTCGACATGCTCGTCATCGAGGCCACCTTCCTGGACGTCGACGAACACCTGGCCGTCGAATACGGCCATCTCACCGCGGGCCAAGCCGCGCGGGCCGCCGCGGACGCGGGCGTGCGCACCCTTGTCCTCACCCACTTCTCCCAGCGCTACCGCGATCTCGACGAGCACCTGGCCGAAGCGGCGAAGTACTTCTCCGGCGAGATCCACATCGCCACCGACCTCGCCCGAATCCCGGTGCCGCCCCGGCGCTGACGCCCGACACGCCGAGTTGATCGGCGAACGCTAACACCCGCCCGCCGTCACCGATCTAGTTCTCTGGGACGCTTGCCAACCCGGGCTCGAAACAACCGCCACCGGCACCGGTCACCCGACCGCGCCGTCCGGCGCCCGCCCACGGCCGACGCCCCGCCACCCCGACGAACAGTCGGAATTCCGGTACAGCCGTACGACTCGGTACGCTGTCCCGGACGCCCCTATAGCCCAATTGGCAGAGGCAGCGGACTTAAAATCCGCCCAGTGTCGGTTCGAGTCCGACTGGGGGCACCGCTCGGTCGCGCATCCAGCGTGACCGGAGGCCCGCGTCGATGTCCGGACCGGACAGTCGTCCCGCCCCGCTGTCCTGCGGTTATCGGGCTGGAAGCCTTGCGGGGGGTTGTGATCGATTCGCTGTCTGCCTAAAGTCCGATTCGAGATGCTTTTCCACGGCATTCTTGTTTGCAGTGTTCGATCGGGGGGTGGACGTAGCGTGCATTCGCAGTACAAATTTTCCTGCCTGAATCGAATCGGCGGGCGCGAAAAAGAGCCCGTCTCTCGGCGGCTCGGCACGATCTCCGCGCGTTGCGGTTATTCCATTGGGCGCCCTCATGAAGCGACCCGCCATCACCTCGGCAATTCGCCATCGGATCTCGCACCCGCATATCGCCGGGTCTGCGCTTTCCCGACAACAGTGAAGGAGGTGAAAGGAAATGGAGATCAACTTCAAGAAGGTGAACATCGAGACCATCGATGAGCACAGCCTCGACGACATCGTCGGTGGGTTCGTTGTGGCCTGCCCCGGGGCTGCCTGATCCGACCCGGATCGGGATACCGGCCATGAGGTTCCGGGCGCGCGCGTCCGGGGCCTCATGGCTCTCCAGTCGATCATCAGAAGATTCAATTCACTCGAGGTTGTACATGAAGTTTCCCGTGCTGGCCGGTCAAACGGATCTGCTGCTGGATCAGGAGGTATCGGGGCATTCGAGCAGCCATCTCGGCTTCACGATGACGTTTCCCGATCATGTGCGACCCGAACATATTCTCTCCGGCATACAAGCTGTGGTGCGCGGATTCGCGGCGTTGCGATTGCGCTTCTCCGGTTCGGCGGAGCGGGGTTACCAACAGGAGATCGAGCCGTTCGACCGTCACGATCTCGCAGTGGAATTCCACGATGTCTCGGATGCCGCGACCGCCCAGCAGTCGCGTTATGTGCAGAATCTCCTGTATCAGGATGCCGTGAGCTGGGATTGGGATCGCATCGGAGTTTACCGATTCGTGGTCATCAAGCTCGCGGAGCGCAGATATCAGCTGGTCGTCTCGCTGCAGCAGGTCGCCATCGACCGCGCTTCGATCGTTCTGGTGATCAATGCCCTGCGATCGACGGTGCTGAGCGCCGCCCGCGGAGACGCTCCGGCGGCTCCCGCCGACCGCTACGAGGCCGCCGTCGATGAAGCGCTGTTGACGCCGACGGCCGAAGCGTCGGCGCGGCGTCACTGGGAAGGTGAGTTCGATCTGCCGGACGAGGCGTTCGCCGGCTGTACCGAGATTCCGCCTGCACGTCCACGCAGCCACAAAGCCGTCATCGCGGGTTCCGATTACGACGAGCTGAAAAGGACCGCGGCGTCCGGGCCTTGGGGTTCCTCGGTGGTGTTCCTGAAGCGTCTGCTCACTGCCTGGCAGAGATATCAGCCTCGGACAACGCTCGTCGACGTCTTCTGCACGATCCGTTCGGAAACCCTGGCGCATCAGGCCGGTATGTTCTCGACCCTCCGTCCGATCGTGGTCGATCTGGCCGGTGACGCCTGGCGTGACAAGGTCACCGGTCGGCTCATCCGCGCGGCAGCCCATCAGCAGGTGGACAGCAGGCAACTGCGTGACCTGGAGGTGCGTCGAGGAGTTCCGCGGCGTCCCTTTCCGGTCTTCAGCTACATCGACGCCTTCAAACCCCACAGCCAGAGCAAGCAGTTCGACGTGGTGCCGACAACACGATTCTTCGCACCCTACGCGCTGACCAGGCCCGTGTCGCTCAAGGTACGCGATACCGGGGATGCGTTCGCGGTCGTCTTGCAGACGAACTCGGCGACCTTCTCGGAGGCCGAGTCCACCGACCTTCTCGGCGGATTGGTGGGCCGATGACGCAGGACATGCTCGCCGAAAACAGCGAACAGCCCACGGGCCGGCTGCGGTTCCGTGAGGCGTCACTCGACCGCTACGGCCGCGCGGGCATTTTCGGAGGGGTGGTGTTGCGCGGCGGCCGTGATCCGTACGGACTCGGGCGCGGCATGTGGTCCGGCGGGACCGAAGTGCCCTTCTATCCGCAGATGACGGCAGCGGACTGCGGCCCGGCGTGCCTGCGCATGGTGTTGGCAAGTCGGGGCGTCCATGTTTCGGCCCGACAACTGCGGGAGGACGCGGAAAGCGGCCGTAACGGTGTGTCCGCATCGAAACTTCTGGAACTCGGCCGGCGCTACGGGCTCGACGGCCGCGGAGTGCGCACCGACCTGGCTGGACTCGCCCACCTCACCTCCGGAGCGATTCTCTTCTGGCGCTTCAACCACTTCGTCGTCTTGGTCCGGGCTACCCGGTCTCATCTCCTCATCATCGATCCCGCGGTGGGACGCCGGAGAATCGGCTGGAACGAAGCCGACACCGATTTCACCGGCATCGCTCTGGAGTTCACCGAAGAAGCAGTGACGCCAGCCCTCCGTGCGGCGTCGGAGACCGAGCGCAACGAGAGTGTCGCCGTCGCGGCGGCCTTCCTACCCCGCACGCGGCGGTGGCTGTGGGCCGCAGCCACTTCTGCGCTGCTTCTGGTCTACGCGCTGGCGTTCCCGTTCCTGCTGGGCCGGTTGGTGAACGCCGGACCGGATGTGGTGCGGAGCAGCCTGGACGCCCGGCTGCGATGGGTGGCGGTGTTGTTGTTCGCGATCATCTCGTTCGGACTGCTGCACTTCTCCCGGTCACGGTTGATCGTCTCGATTCAAAGTTTGCTCGAGGAACGTGCCGGGCACCTGCTGATGAGCCGACTCAGCCGGTTGCCGCTGGAGTTCTTCTCCTCGCGGCATCCGGGTGATCTGGCCCAGCGGGTGCGGTCCACCGCGCGGCTCAGGCAAGTGATTTCGGTGACCACCGTGGGCGCGGTCTTCGACGCCCTGATGGTTCTCGGCTATGTGCTGGTGATCGGAATCAGGCAATTCTGGTTGGCGCTTGCGATAGTCGCCTGCATCGCCGGCTTCGCGCTCGTGACGGCCTCTTCTTGGCGGCGGCAGCGGCAGCTGTCCTCGGACGTATTGGAGGCGCGCACCAAGTCGGCCAGCGAACTACACGAAATCCTGACCAACATGACGACCGTGAAAGCGCTGGGCGCGGAAAGTGTCGTCCATGCCCGCTGGCTGAATTCGTTCTCCGACGAATTGACGACCGGGACGCGGCAGCGGCGTCACGCCGGAGCGATCTCGTCGTTCACCGCCACGCTCCAGTTCGCCGCTCCGCTGATGGTCTTGCTCGCCGGATTGTTCTTCGCGGTACACAGCGGCGCCGACTTGTCCGCCACCATCTCCCTCGCCGCGCTCAGTTCCGGGTTGTTCGTCTCGATGTCGAACCTGTCGCTGGCGTCGAACGCCTTGATAGAACTCACGCCTGATCTGCAACGCATGAACGATGTCCTGACCAGTCCCGCCGAGCGGGGCGGGCTGCGAGGTCTGACGCGAGGGGGCCCACCGCCGACGGTTCGATTGGAACGGTTGTCGTACACCTATAGGGGCGCCACCGATGAATCGGTACGGGAGGTGACCGCCCAAGTCGGCTCCGGGCAGGTTTTGGCGATCATCGGCCCCTCTGGATCCGGGAAATCGACGTTGGGCATGCTGATCGGTGGCCTGCTCGATCCTACGTCGGGCAGACTTCTGATAGACGAGACGGATCTGTCCGAGATCGATCCGATCGAGTACCGCAAGTGCATCGGGTATGTCGACCAGAACAGCACTCTTTTGTCCGGAAGCATCATGGACAATATCGCACTGAGTTCTCCTGAAGCTTCCCTGGACGAAGTGCGCGCGGCCGCCCGAATCGCCGAGATAGACGATTTCATCAGTACTCTGCCGATGAAATACGAAACAATTCTCGGTTCCGGCGGTGCCGGGCTGTCAGGTGGGCAGCGGCAGCGCATAGCGTTGGCGAGGGCGCTGCTCGAGAAGCCTTCTCTGTTGATACTGGACGAAGCCACCAGCGCCGTGGACCCGGATACCGAGAGAAAAATCTTGAGAAATATCCGTGAATTGCACACTACGACTGTTCTGCTCGGCCACAGGGCGGCTCTGACAGTCGGTGCGGCCGGAATACTGCGGATGGCGGCAGGCGAAGGCGAATTCATGGATCACCCCGACTCCGGGGATCGCGACGAATGATCAGCCGGGCAGCCATCCAGGAGGTATCCGTGAGCTTCGAACAATATCCACAGCCGGGGGCGCGCGGGTTCGGTGTCCAGCCCGGTGAGTCCGATTCGACGTTTTCCTACCGGGTGCTCGGTGTGCTGGAGGTCCGGCGCGGTGGCAAACCCGTGGACGTCCCCAAAGGCAACACACTCAACGTGCTCGCCGCTCTCTTGCTGAATGCGAATACGACGGTGACGGCGGAGATGCTGATCGAACGGATCTGGGGAGACCGGCCACCGAAGACCGCGCGTGCTGTGCTGCAGAACTGCGTTTCACGGCTTCGCTCCCTCGGTGAGCCGGCCCGCGGCGTCAGGGCGATCCCCATGCCGATCGTCACCGGGCCGAACGGCTACTCGATCCGGGTCGCGGAGGGCGCCCTCGACCTGTATCGGTTCGACCGTCTGATGATCGACGCCGACCGGGCCTCTGCCGAAGGTCGCACGCGGGAGGCAGCGGATCTGCTGCACCGAGGACTGACGTTGTGGCACAACGATCTGCTGTCCGACGTGACGGCACCCGGCCTGCGCCACATCGAGATCAGGCAGCTGGGTGAGCGCCGAGCCGCGGTCCTGGATCGGTGGGCAGATTTGGAACTCGGTTCGGGACAGGCGCACCGAGTCATTCCCGAACTGCGCCGCGCGATTACGGCCATGCCGACCGCGGAACGGCTGCGCTACCAGCTAGTTCGTGCCCTGGTCGACAACCAGCAGATCGGCGAGGCGAGCCGGCTGCTTCGAGAGACGGAGACGATGCTGCGTGACCGGTACGGACTCGAGGCATGGCCGGTCCTGGAGCGCTGGTGGCGCCAGTTGGTCATCCAAGCCTCCGGTGACAGCGCCCATTGGCCACAGATCGTCAACCCCATGACAACGGAAGCGGTCGCGTGCGGGATACCAGCGATGTCGAAGAAGGCGATGCGATGAATCAGCATGTTCGCGCCTTCACGGATCAGGGGTTCGCCCTGGTTCCACAGGTGCTCGACAAACCGACGCGCGAACGCTGGTGGGCCGCCGTGGACCGCATCGCCGCGAGGGTGCGATCGGCCCCCGGGGCCTACGACAGCCGGTACACCTTGCGTGCCGAGCACGACACGGACACGTGGGGGGTCAGCCACATTTTCGATCCCGGCCTGTACGACCCGGCATTTGCGGAGATATTCGACCATCCGGGCGTGATGGGATTCGTCCGCGCGGTGCTCGGCGAGCAGTTGCGTTTCTGGACCGCGCATGCGTTGTGGGAACCCACGTCGGTGGACTACGAACTGAATTGGCACAAGGACAACATGGAGACCGACCGGTACGCGCCGGATGGTCGAAGCACCCATGTGCAGTTCAACGTTTGTCTCACCGCCGACGACTGCTTCCGCGTGGTGCCCGGTTCCCACCGACGACCGCTGACAGATGTCGAGCGCGCACAGGTGGAGGCCCATGGTACGGATCCGCTGCCGGGCGAGGTCACCGTGCGGTGCCGCCCTGGCGACGTGCTGTTCATGAATCATCATGCGCTGCATCGTGGCTCGGGAGCCGCGGGAGTGGTGCGCCGCACCTTGCACGTGAACCTCCAGGCGGCCGACGAACCGACCGGCGGTCACACCTCGTGGCGATTCATGCGGCAAGAGGGCTACCTCGAGCGCATGACTCCGGTGGTACGTGAGCTGATGGAGAACACGATCGCCTGGGACGACGCGCATCCGCTACCGGTGTCCGAAGTGGTACGCCGTCGCCGGGCCAGCCGGGATATCAAAAAACACGAAGCACGAGTCGCCGGGGGGACGGATCGATGACTACGCCGAAGGAGTTGCGGCAAGAGGCCATCCGTATGACCGCACAAGCGGTGACCGGGCACATCCCATCGAATCTCTCGGCGATCGAGATCGTCTACACCCTGTTCCTGCGGGTTCTGCGGCTGGATCCGGAGCGTCCGGATTGGCCGGATCGGGATCGCTTCATCGCGAGCAAAGGCCATTGCGCGGCCGCGATCTATCTGGCCATGTCGGCTGCCGGGATCATCGATCGGCGGCGGTTGGACGATTTCAACGTCGACGGCGGAGAGGTACCGGCGATCGTGGCCCGATACGGGCTGCCGGGGCTGGAGGCCGATTCGGGGCCGCTCGGGCGGGGTCCGTCGATCGGGATCGGCATCGCACTGGCGGCCAAGCACGACGGCCGAGACTATCGCACCTATGTGCTGGTCGGGGATGGCGAGTGCCAGGAGGGCCAGATCTGGGAGGCGGCGATGCTGGCCCCCACGCTGGGCTTGGACAACCTGGTGTTGATCGTGGACGACAACCGGCTTCAGGGTTCGTTCGAGACCAGCAGCGTGGTCACCACCGATCTCGGCGAGCGCTTCACCGCATTCGGCTGGCAGTGCCACCGAGTGGACGGCCATTCGGTGCCCGAACTGGAGGCGGCGCTGCTGGCGCCACAGGATCGGCCGAAGGTCGTCATCGCGAACACGATCAAAGGAAAGGGGGTGTCCATGATGGAGAACGAAGCATCGTGGCATTACCGGAGACTCACGTTCGGTGAGCTCGTACTGAGTCTGCGGGAACTCCGATGACCGCGGTCGGCGAAGTAGTCGGCGAACTCTTGCTTCGCGAGGGGCGCCGGTCCGGGGACACCTATCTCGTCGTCGCCGACGGCAAGCTGGACGGCACCGAGCCGTTCATCACGACCTACCCCGACCGGTTCCTGAACGTGGGCATCGCGGAGCAGAACGCTGTGTCGATCGCCGCGGGGCTCGCATCCACCGGCAAAACCGTCTATCTCTGGAACTGCAGCACCTTCCTGCTCTACCGGCCCTTCGACCAGATCCGCGTGGACGCTGCCTTCGCCCGGACCAAACTACGCCTCATCGGCACGAGTACCGGTCTGACCCGGAGCGCGTCCGGCATCGCCCACCTCGCGATCGAGGACATCGCGGTGATGCGTGCCCTGCCCAACATGACCATCGTCTGTCCGGGCGACATCACCGAGGCCAGCCAGTTGCTGGAGCAGTGCCATGACATCGACGGGCCGGTGTATGTGCGCTTCCCGCTGGAGAACCAGGACCTGCCGCAGATTCACGCGCCGGGCACTCGAATCACGCTCGGCCGAGCTGCCACCGTGGTCGACGGCGACGACGCGGCGCTGATCGTCACGGGGAACATGTTGACGGTCGCCCGCGGCTGGATCGAAGAATTCGCCGCCGTCGGAGTGAACGTGCGGTTGGTGAGCATGCCGAGCATCAAGCCGTTCGATGCCGCCGCGGTGGCGGCAATGGTGGCCGAACGGATGCCGATCATCACCATGGAGGACCACTCCGTCATCGGGGGCCTGGGTAGCGCGGTAGCCGAGGCGATCGCCGGTACCGGCAGCGGCGTCCCGTTCCTCCGCGTCGGCGTGCCCGATCGGTACCCCTACATCGTCGGCACTCCCGACTACCTCCAGAGCCACTTCGGCATCCCGGGTTTTCCAGACCTGCTGGCCTGGATCAGTGACCGAGTCCCAGGTCACAGAGAGGAGTACGTCACGCCATGAACAAGTCTCTCGCGGTAGCAGTCGCAGGAGTCGGGTCCTGCATGTCCAGTCTCACGCAGGTGGTCGCCCTGGCCCGGCAGCGTCCGATGCCGTTGGCCGGCATCATGCACGAGCGCATCGGGGGCTATGGCCTCGCCGACATCGAGTTCGTCGCCGCCTTCGACGTCGATGCCGGAAAGGTGGGATTGGATCTGAGCAAAGCCGTCTTCCAGTCGCCCATCGCGGCGACCGCTCACGTCTCGGTCGATCCGGTCGGAGTGGCGGTGGAGGCGGGACCCCTGCTCGATGGCTTGAGTGGTCCGCTGAGCGGAATCGTCACACCCCACCCGGACAGCGCCGAACTGGATCCGGACGTCGTCCGCAGCCGATTGGCCGAGACAGGCGCGGAGGTGTTGATCTGTCTGTTGCCGACCGGTTCGACCGAGGCGGTGCAGATGTACGCCAGGGCAGCCGCTCTCGCGGGTGTCTCGTTCGTCAACGCGACGCCTGAGCCGGTCGCCCACGACGACGAGCTGGTGGCGCTGTTCGAGCAGTGCGGCGTTCCCTTGCTCGGTGACGATCTGCGCAGTCATCTCGGCGCCACCACCTTGCACACCGCTCTACTCGACTTGTTGCACTCGCGGGGGTTGCGCGTGGTCAACACCTATCAGCTGAACGTCGGTGGCAACACGGACTTCCTGAATCTGGCCGACCCGGGTCGTTCGGCGAGCAAGCAGCGTTCCAAGCGGCGCGCGCTCTCAGCCGCCGGGATCGACGCCAGCACGGTCGCGGCGGGTCCCAACGGGTTCGTGCCACACCTGAAGGACACCAAGATCTGTTTTCTACGGATCGAGGCGGACTCGGTGCTCGACACACCTCTGTCGCTGGAGATCCGGATGGAGGTCGAGGACAGTCCGAATGCCGCCGGGGTGCTGGCCAACGCGGTTCGAGTGGCGGCGGCGGCACGTACGGAGGGGATGACGGGTGTGCTCGACGACGCGTGCGCCTTCCTGTTCAAGAGTCCTCGCCGGCCGGCCACCGAGGCTGCCGGACTCCACGACTTCCAGGCTTTCGTCGCAGCACTGAGATGAAGATCCGTTATGCCGCCATCGATCTCGACGGCACCTTGATCGACGCCTGCGACCGGCCCTATGCGGGAGTGGTCGCCGGGCTCTCGGCTCTGCGGGCACAAGGAGTGGTGCCGGTGCTGGTGACCGGTCGATCCGCTCTCTCGTTCCGCAATTTGCGTCACCTGGGGGACCTCTTCGCGGAAGTGGACGACGCCGTGCTGCTGAGCGACGGCAATGTCCGGCTGGCCATGTCCACGGATGTGCTGACCGTCCTGCGGACCTGCCCGCACGAGGTACTCCATCGCCTGCTCGATGATCCCGACATCGATCTGGTCGCGGAGTGGTCGGGTGAGTTCCACGCCACCACCACGCGCGCGGCGACGCAGTTCGCGATGGTTTACCGCGTGCCGCGGCGCCACATCACGGTGCCGATTTACTCCGCCGCTGCCGGGGCACCGGTCACCGCGGTAACCGTGTTCCGGAGCGCCACGCCGGTGCCGGAGCTGGTGGCGGGTTCGGATTGCGAGGTCGCGTCGATCGGTCCGTTCGGCGCGGAGGTTGTCCGGCCGACCGGCACCGGCAAGGCCGCGGCGCTCGCCCGGCACATGCGATGGCGCTTCGGCGAGCCGGATCTCGGCCGGACGCTCGCGATCGGCGACGGTGCGGGCGACGCGGCAATGCTGAGCGCCTGCGCGGTGAGTGCCGCCCCCGAGGATGCCGACCTGGCGGCGATCGCGGCCGCTACCTGGCACCTGCGCGGCGACCTCGCCTCATTCCTGCACGACTTCCGACCCGAAAGGTGGTAGGCCATGGCACAGCCGGTCTCCCCCGAGATCGAACTGGTTCTCCTGCTGTCGCTTCCGGACCCCCGTCCCGACGACGTCGGGGCGATGCTCCGGTTGCTGAACACGCCACTGGACTGGAATCAAGTGCTCGGGATGCTCACCGTCCATCGAGTCATCGGTGTGGCTTGGCACAACGTAGTTCGATACGCGATCCAGCAGCGGCAGACACTGCCCTGCGCGTACTTCCTCAAATCACTGAAGGTGACCGCGGGCGGTCAGCGGGTGATGGCCGAGGAACAGACCGCACGTACCGCCGAGGTGCAACGGATCCTGCAACAGGCCGGAGTGCGCAGTGCCGTTCTCAAAGGCAGCGCCGTTGCCAAGATGGCGTACCCGGACCCCGGCATGCGGACATTCAACGACAACGATCTGCTGGTCGACCGGGCGCGACTTCCTGATGCGACGGCGGCGTTGCATGAGGCCGGCTACGTCCAGGGCAGCTGGGACTACGCCACCGGCTCGGTGCGACCCGCGCCGCGGCGCCAGGTGTTGCACATGGCGGTGCACTCGCACCAGACGTATTCGTACATGAAGCCGACGCCGGACGCCTCGCTACTGGAGTGCCATCGACTCGATATGCACTTCTCCGTAGATCTGATGACCGGAAACCGAAGTGACAGTGCGGTTTCGGCCCTGCTCGACGATCGAATGGAGCTCGGCGGGCTGACCGTGATCGCGCCGATCGACATGTTCATCTTCACCTGTCTGCATCTGGCCAGGGAGGCCGTGCACCGGAACGAGGTACTGGCACTCAAGGACCTGGTGCTCTACAAATTGGTCGATATTCTGGCGCTCAGCACCGGCGAGCACTGTCCGCGCATCGACTTCGACGCACTGCCCGCGCGAGCCGACCGCCTCGGCTTCGCCCCGGAAGTCTACTTCGCACTGCACTACACCGACGCGGTGTTCCCGGGGCGGGTCCCTGCAGGCTTGCTCGATCGGCTACGTCCGCACGATCTCGACTACTTGTCCGAGGTGCGCGACGGCAAGCAGGTGGTCCATCGCTGGCAGGGGCCGGTGGTGCGGCGGATGTTCGACATCCATCGGCTCCGTGAACTGGGTGACGATCTGCGCATCCCGGTGATGGGGGAGAGCGGAAGCGATGCGGTGACCGCATCGATCGAGTCGGGCGCGACATCATGATGAGCACCGACGGCCTCCACTGCCTTGTGGCCGACGCGCAGCGAAGCGGTGCGCGCCGCGACACCGGTGCCATGCGTACACCGGCGGCGGATGACGGCACCCATTTCGTGACGCTGGTGAAGCCGGAGGTTCTGCGGACCGACACCGCGGTCGATGCGATGGCCGAGGTCGTCCGGGTACTCGAAGCGGCGGACGTGGCCATCCTGCGCTGCGCGCTCATGCCCGCCAAAGAATTCGGGGAGCTGGGATTCCTGCTCCGGCACTACCCCCGTCTGCACCGGATCGCGACCGACGGACCGAGCGGACTGTGTTCGGACGCGAAACGGGAACTCGTATCGCTTCTGGCGCGGTCCGAGGCGAGCTTCGCCGTGGGCGCGTTCCAGGCGGGCGCCTACGACACCATCTTGTCGGCGACGACGTTGGAAGCCCGTTGTCGCGAAGCCGGCATCCACAAGCTGGGTTCGGGCTCTTATGCCTCGGTCATCGAATTGAACGGAGTGCCCATCGCGGTGCTGAACGGATTCGTGCCCGCTCTGACGTCGAGCTACCTCGATCCCACCGCGTTGGTGGGGCTCATCGAGTGCCACAGCTATCGGGAGATCGCAGATCTGCGCGCGGACGTCCTAGGTGCGTTGAATCCCGATGCGGCGAAGGTGAATTCGTTGCGTGGCGCACTAGGGGCGTTGGGTCGGAAGTACGGCGTCGACTTGTCCGAGGGCCGCAACGGGGTGCATCTGTCCGCGGGCCATCTCGAAGGAATGTTCCAGTGCTGGCAATACTTCGCGGCCGCCGACGGCCATGGCCTGGAAAGCACGGCCTTGGGCCGGTCACTGGATGATCGCGGAACACCGATGGCGGCGGTCGCGGCGCTGGCCGACGATCGCAATCTGCGCGAGGACTCCGAAAAAACGGTAGCTCCCTTCGGCGCTACCGAAGATCTCAGCCGCGACGCGGTCGTCGACCGGGTGCGGCGTTGGACTGCCGATGGGAGAGGTACCGACACATGACGAGTTCTTCGAGCAGATTCGCCGGTCGTACCGCGGTGGTTACCGGTGGCGCGCAGGGAATCGGCGCCGCGGTCACGGAGCGGCTGTGCGGCGAAGGATGTCGCGTGGTGATCTATGACAAAAGCGCCGACCATGGTCGCATCACGGTAGATGAATTCCGCCGACGGGGGTGGCAAGCGCACTTGGCAGTCGGTGACGTGACCGACCAGGCCGCGGTGGCCGCGGCTTTCGCCGAAGCGCCCGGCGACTGGTCCCCGCCCACTTTGCTGGTGAACTGCGCCGCGGGCTTCGTCTTCGCGGGAGTGGAAGCTACCCCCGCGCAATGGCGGTCCGCGTTGGATCCGACCATCATCGGCCTCTCGCTGGTTACGCAGACCTTCGTGAACGGGTTGCCACCGCACGAAGCCGACGCTGCGATCGTGAACATCGCCTCCATCTCGGCGCACATCGCGCAGGAGGGCTATCTGACCTATAACACGAGCAAGGCGGCTGTGCTGGGGTTCACCCGCTGCGCGGCACAGGAGTTGGCGCCGCGAGGCATACGGGTCAATTCGGTGAGCCCCGGAACCGTGTGGAACGCGAACAACGCGCGCTACCACCGCGAGGTTCTCGGTCTGGACCGTCCGGCGGCCGAAGCAGCGCCGGAGCACGGCGGCAAGTTCCTGCTCGGACGTTTCGCAGACCCAGCGGAGATCGCGGCGCCGATCGCGTTCCTGTTGTCGTCGGAGGCGAGTTTCATCACCGGCGTCGACCTTCCGGTCGACGGTGGATATCTGGCGGTATGACGTGCAGGGCGAACGCAAGGGAACAAATGATGAAGGTCAGTGATTATTCGGCCGGCGCGCCGCGCGGCGCGACGATACGGCAGTTCCGGGTCCGCGATCATCTGCTGAAGGTCGTCACGGCTTCGACGGGAGCCGATGAGTTGGTGACCGAGACTTTCCACCCCCCGGGTATGTTGAATGTCTGCGAGGTTCGGGACGACCACGAGCCCGACCTGACGATCGTCGACCTGGTATGCGGCGATGCGGAAATCGAAGAGTTGCTCCTGACGGCGTCGGTGGGAACGCGTAACGAGTACGAACTCACCAGAGACTTCCGGCTGCCGCGCTTCGATCTCGATGAGCACACCGTCTTCACACTTCAGGACGTCAACTCCGACGAGGTCGCGGCCGTCGTGCGCACCGATCGTCGCGTCACCATCGTCCGTCCTCCGACAGGTCTCGGCGACCGATGGCTGACCCGGGTGATCCGTGATGTGGCCACCAGGTACGCCAAGGCGGACGGTTCCCTGATTCTGCATTCATCGGCGTTCGTCTCCGAGGGCAGCGCCTACCTGGTGATCGGTGATTCGGGGGCGGGTAAGTCGACGACGGCCATCGCGCTGGCCCGGCTGTTGCCCACCGGTGGATGGATGGGCAACGACCGCATGCATCTCGATACGCAGGGCTCGCACTATCGAGTCACCGCGTGCCCGTTGCCGCTGGCCGTCAACAAAGGCTCGCTCGACGTTCTGGGGGTCACCGGTTTCGAGGGATGGTCCGTGCGTGCCGGCTTCCCCGGCCCTGGATCGGACTGGGACAGGTTCCAGGGCGAGGACAAGCTGAAGCTGAGTTCCGAGGAGGTCGATCGTTATCTCGGCGTTCAGGTGGTGCCGGAAGCACCGCTTGCCGGTGTGATCCTGCCCAGAATCGACTTGTCGGCCGAATATGACTGCGAGGCAGCGAAACCCGACTATGCCGCCGCCGTCATCGAGCGGAACTGCTTCTCTCTCGACGACAATCTGTACGGCGAAGACTGGCTGGGAGTGACCGCCCACAGGCGCGTCGCGGCCCCGTCGCTCGACGTTTTCCTCGACTACCTCACCGATCTTCCGGTGCTCAGCTGTTCGATGAGTTGCGCCGACGACGTGGCCAGGTTGCTGGTCGACTTTCAACGAGCGGTAGCGGCGACACCCACCACCAGAAAGAGGATTTAGCAGCGATGCTTTCCCTTCATCGGCACCTCGCCGATATCAAAGGCATGGACGACTTCGACGAGGAATCCGTGCTGGCGAAGATACACCTGGTCGAGGGTGACATCCTGATGTTGTCCGGCTCTCTGGTCGACGGCTCCGGCACCCCGTCCTCGGACTTCGATTTCTGCGTAATCGCTCGGTCGGAGGACGAACGGTTCCACCGCGACACATTTCCCCGGGAAAGCCACATGAGGTACTACACGAGTGGTGACCGGGTCAAGGCGAGCTTCGACTACCTGCCGGATAGCCTGCTCGGAGTCGACGTCGAATACTGGACGGCAGAGGCCATCTCGCAGATGATCGCCGCGCACCGAAGTCTGTATCGGCACATGGCGGGCCGCGCCCGGAAGTCGTCGGGTTTTGCGCCATCGGTTGTGGACTTCCGGCTGATGTCCCGGTTGACCTATGGCGTCGCCCTTACGAACAGCTCCGACTTCCAGCGGATAACCAGCGACCTGGTACCCGGTGAGATCGCGTACACCGCATTCCGCACAGCGGTCGGCAGCTACCCGGACTTCCGCGATCTCATCGGAATGTGGGTGCAGGACGACTACGAATCCGCATTGGTGGCGGCTCGCAAGCTCGGCGTGGACACGTTTCGCGGCCTGACACACGTCTACGGCAATACGAACCGGAACCCGAAGTACCTCGCGCGTTTTCTGTACCGGCTTCCCGCCTCGCTGTCCGAGCTGTCCACGAGATTCCGGCAGCTGAACTCCTACGGGGTGGCAGGGCCGGAGGAAGCGCCCGAAGCGATCCTCGCCTGGCTCGACCTGATCGATGCGGCATTCGCCGAGATCCGCCGTGTACGCGACGATGTCGACGCGTTCGTCGATCGCGAGCACTTCCTCGAACTGTTGAAGAGCGAGTTGCACCAGACCATGAGCTGGAACGCCGAGATCTCCAACGAGTACTGCTTCCGGGCGCGCGAGGCAGAGGACGGTCTTCCCTCGCTACGTGAATTACTGGCGGCCATGGAGAAGCGCGATGAGGCGAAGCATGCACTGCCGCTGCACCAATGGGCGGCGGGGCAGGCCACGCCCGCGGGCGAGAACAACAAGTCCGTCTGATGTGCAGGATATTCGGATACTTCGGCCGGGAGTTCGACTCGTCTCTCCTGGATGCGGCCCGAGACGCGCAGCTGTCGGGCGGGCCGGATCACCAGCACCATGTCACGGGCGACGGGTGGGCCCTTGGCTGCAATCGTCTCTCGATCCAAGACCCGCGTAGTGGATTTCAGCCCTTCACCAATGTCGACGGCTCCGTCCATCTGGTTTTCAACGGGGAGATCTACAACTTCCGAGCCATCAGGGACGAGCTGGCACGGCACGGTGTTCACGTTTCCGGCGACTCCGACGGCTCGGTCCTGCTGCCGTACTACGAACTGCACGGCGACAGTTTCGTAAGTCGGCTCGAGGGCATGTTCACCATCGCATTGGTCGACTTGCGCTCAGGCCGCAGGCTGAAGCTGTGGTGTGATCCGCTGGCTGTCAAGAGTGTGTACTACGCCGTCACCCACAACGGTGTGGCGTTCGCCTCCGAAATCCGCGGTCTGGCGGCCCTGGTGAAGGTGCCGCTCGACATCGATGCGTTCGCTGTCGACGAATATTTGAACTGGCAGTGCCTGCCGGGCAGGACGTCGCTGTATCGCGGCGTGTCGTCCCTGCTCCCGGGTGAGCGGTTGGTTTGTGACGGCCAGACCGTCGTCGACCGGTATCTGGAGTGCCCGGACCCGGCGGAAGAAGAGCACACACCGGGCCGGCTGCGGGAACTGTTGTCCGAGGAGGTGGCGTCGATGTCCGTCCAGGACAGTCCGATAGCCATTCAGCTCTCCGGTGGTCTGGACTCGAGCATCCTCGCCATGTTGCTCGCCCAGCGCCGCGATGACGTCACCGCTTTCCATGTGACCCACGAGGGCAACCATCCGTCCGACGAACTGTTCTACGCGCGGGCGGTCGCCGCACACGCCGGTATTCCGCTTCAGGTCGTCGAAGTCGCACAAGCGGAACTTCCGGAACTCCTCCCGGACCTGGTGACGACCCTCGGCATGCCGAACGCGACGCCACACGCGTTGAGCGCTTTCGTTCTGTTCCGCGCGATCTCGCAGAGCGGATTCCGGGTCTGCTTCGTAGGTGACGGAGCCGACGAGCAGTTCGGTGGTTACCGCAGGTACAGCACCGCGCTCGCGATGAGCGACGCCGCTTGGCCCTCGCGCTATCTGGATCGGCTTTCGCTGATCCCTGAGGCCGAATACCGGCAGCTCTACACTCCCGGCTACCGCGAACTGATCGACTCGAGACAGACCAGCCGCCAGCGTGCCGAGCAGTTGCTGTCCTGCCCGGCCACCTCACGACTGGAACAGATCCTCACCTTCGATCGGCTCCACAAACTGCCGAGTCTCAATTTGCGCAAGCTCGATCACCTCTCCATGGCGCACGCGGTGGAAGGCCGAGTTCCTTACTGCCAGCCACGCATCAGCGCATTCGCCCGGCACACCGACGACGCGTGGAAAGTCGCCGGCTCGCGTCGCAAGCAAATCCTCTGGGATGCCGGAGCCGGATTGATTCCACCGGTGGTTCAGGCTCGTCGCAAACAGCCGTTCACCTTTCCAGTCAGCGCGTTCATGCGGTCGGCGACGTTGTGGGACTTCGTTGTCGACGTCTTGTCGCGGCCGCGGCTGTGTTCGTCCGGTTTCCTGGACGGAGTCGCGGTGCGGAAAGTGATCGAGGAGCACCGCGCCGGTACGGACCACTCTCGCCTGCTCTGGGGCTTGATGGTTCTGGAAATGTCTCTTCCGTAACCCTGCGGCCGCGGAGCACGGCCACGAGCGTGCGGGATCTACCCGGCGTGCCGCAGTCCTTCGACCGATGTGCTCTCGAGGTCGGATTTCATCTCGGTACCCGGTGCCTGGTTCGAGTGGCGCGCCGGGCCTCGGTGACGCTCGTCGGCCGGAGATCTGAGCGCGCACCCTGCTCGAGCACTGCCGCCACGCGGGACACCACGTTCAGGTTGCGCCGGTACCGCGACCAGAAGCCGGAAATCCATTGGAGATACCACGAGGCCAGCGCCGAATCGCGCTGCTCGAGAAGAGTGAGATGGTCGGACTTCGGTAGAAACCACATCGCGCCCAGCTTCGCGAGGTCGCAGGCGTTCGCGTAAGGGAGATGCAGCACTGTGTGCATGCGTTCGAGATAGTGCTGCACCGCCGCTGGGCGCAGCACGAAGTCGCCGCGTCCTTCTCGGCAGGACAGCCACAGCGTCTTGCCGGCATCGGCCGGGCGGCGGGAGAATCCGGCCTCGTCCCAATCGATCACGGTGCGTTGCCGCGATCCACCGAAGATGAGGTTTCGGCCGTGGAGATCGCCGTGATAGACGGCGAGGCTCTCTGGCCTGGTCAAGCGCTGCGCGCTGGTTCGGAGGTCGCTGATGTGGACGTCTACCGCCTCCGCGAGATCCGGCCATTGCGCGGCCAGGAAACCGCTCGCCATGCCGCGCTCCATCCGTCGATCGGACAGCCAGGGGGACGCGTAGTCCCCGATGAGGTCGTTCGCGACTTCGATGCCCGCACCGCGCGCGGCGAGGTCACCGAGAATCTCGGTGACCTCGCCGAGGAGATGCCTCGGGTCCTCCGACGGAGCTCCTACCGAGAACGGCCGGATCGCGACCAGGACGGGATGTTCAGTATCCAGTTCATAGAACCCCAGGTCGATCAGCGGCGGATACCAGGCTGCGCCCTGTAGTGCCCTATCGACGTGCTGGATCCGCCGCAGTTCGACGGCGGAGGACCGGCTCGGGCAATGGACTTTCACCCCGACCTGCCGGTGGCCGTCGGCAACCAAGTAGGACGAGTTGACGCCTCTGCCTTCGAGAACCACGGCCTTGCCACGAGCAACGGCGACCATGACGCGCCTGATCTCGGCCCCTGGCGGAATGGTCACGAGCCGCGACCATCCGGGAGACGTTCGCTGTTGAGCCATTTCTCCACAGCGTCGATCAGTTCGAGGACCGGCGCGGCGCTGTCGAGTCGCAGGACGGGGCATCGAAGTTCGGCCATCCACCGTTCGTGTTCGGCTCGGCGGCGCCCTGAGAATTGATCGTCATCGTAGCCGCGCGCCCAGTCCATGAAATCGTGGTGAGCTGCCTCATTGCTTCCGCCCGGTTCGATCGTGTTTCCGTACCTGCGGACTTCACGGCTCAGCAAGCGGTCCATGCGTGTTCGCGGTTCGACGGTGAGAAATACGATGCCGTCGAGCAAATCGACGAGGCTGTCACCCCAACCCACCACGGATCCGGACAGAATCCAGGAGTCGCGCGGCAGGAACACCTGGTTCATCAGGGCCAGGCGCTCCTCGGCCGGGCGCTTGTGTGTGTACGGCGGCGAGGTCGGAATCCAGAAGTAGTCGTCGACGTCCGCGTGCGGTACCGACCGCAGGGAGGCCAGTGCCCGGCCCAGAGTTGTTGTACCTGACCCACTTGCCCCGGTAATGAGCAGTCGACGCGCGCGCATACGCCCTCCATCCTGTCGAATTGCCTGTGCCCCTGTCGGTACCCGCCTGGCACTGGCCATGGCAACGCTAGATCCTTCCCGACAGGTAGTCCGCCAACCGGTCGACCTGCTGGTGTACATCACGGAAGTCATATCGAAAGCGGAACGAAGGCAACGCGGTCAGAGCACGCCGTGTGCGCTCGACACTGCCGGGGGAGGGTTCGTGGCCGAAGATGTTGAGATGCTTGTTCGGTAGCCGCAGAATCCGTTCGCTCAGCAGTTCTGTGCTCGCTGCCTGCGGTACCGCGGCCAGATCCACCTCCGCCGGGTCGTCGGCCAAGCTCAGGTAGACCAGCGCGTCGACCTTCGTCGACTGCCCGATCTTCGTGTGCAGAATGTCCGCGTATTCCCACGGATACAGCAGAGCCGTGCCGTGTGGTTCGACTCCGGAGTCGCGCAGAGTCGGCAGAGTCTCGTTGGCGGGGTGCGACAGCGAGGATCGGATTTCCTCCGCTCGGTCGCGGCCGAACAGGAGTTCCAGCGTGTCCAAGCGCACCGAGATCGACCGCGGCCATCCGGTGCCGATGACGCCGGGCCGGTCCGCGTGCGCGGCGATGCTCACATCGTCGTTGCAGACCATGACGCCGGATCCGTTGAGCACGCTGGCCATGATGAACGAGGTCTTGCCCGCTCGGCTTCCTCCGACCAACGCCACACCGATGCCGTTCAACTCCACCAGTCCGGCATGGAGGAACAGCACGCCTTGCCGGCCGGCCGCGCACCGGTGCACGGCTCGTGTGGCTCGGAGAACGGACTGCGTGATCCAGGCGTCACTACGCGGTGCGACGTGGAAAAGGACTCGGTCCGCATGGTCGACCGCGTACTCCACAGCCACTTCACCTTGTGCTGTGACCGTTTCCGCCACGGTCGCGTCCAGCCGCGGCGGTGGATTCGCGACCACTCTCCAAGCCCCCGGCTCCGCGGCGCCCTGGTCCAGCGTCAGGTAGGGCGCCGCGAGGTGATGCACCTGTTCGGCCACCTCCGGTGCACAGGTCAAACCGGTGTGCGCGAAAGGTGAACGAACCGTGTACTGCCGCGTCGAACTGCTCGAGTCCATCCGAACGTCACCACATCACGATGCCGGTGTTGATCAGTCGTGCGGTGATCCCGGACACATCGGCCAAAGCGTGGTCGACAATCGCACGCAGGCGCGCCTCCTCCTCGGCGTCCGGTTCCCACCCGAGCACGCGGACGATGACCTCGTCGGGAGCACCCAGTGGAGCCTCCTTGGAGGTGAACACGTGCGTCTCGACGGAATACCCGGTCGCCTGGTGGATCTCGGCCGCGAGGTCGCGGGCAAGCACGCCGTACAACTTCCCGGTGTGGTCCAAAGGGTTCTTGCCTGCAGGTGCCTCGATGCTCATCGACCGCATCGGTGTGATCAGTCCGTTGATCCGGTTGCCCCGCCCTACCACCCCCACATCACCGGTGTCCGCGACGGACCCGAGCGCGGTCAGGTATGGCTTGCCGTTGCGATCGGTCGGATTGAGCAAGAGTTCCGGTCGCTTTTCGAGCAGTTGTTCGCTGAATATGCCGATCTGCTGCTCGCATTGCTGTTTGCGGGCGAAGTAGTGTTCCAGCGATGTGATCCGAGCCGCCAGGAACGGCATGTTGACGATCAGCTTGAACTCTTCGCCGAACCGGCTGCCGAACACCTTGACGTCCCAGCCGGTGTCCGGATTCGCCAGCTTGAACTCGGCGCCGTTGATGTACTGCTCGACGCTGAGCACCAACTGTTCGAGGCGGCTCAACGGTGCGTAACCGTGCAACAGATTGCAATCGTTGGAGACCAACCGCGGATCCCCGATCTCGACCAGGTCGTCGAGGACTTGTGGCCGATACCGGGAGCCGCCCCGGCCTGCGCCTTGATGGTCGACGATTTCGCACTGCACCCGCAGGTGCTGCTCCGGATCGAAGCCCGTGGTCACCTCCGACAGGACCTCGGCCGTGGCCGCGAAAAGCAACTCGCGCAGCGGGATCGGCTCGTCGCCGAAGGCATAGGCGCCCTTGCCGGCGAACAGCACGGTGTACGGCTTGGTCTGCACTCCGCGGCCGTAATCGATGTCGGCCTCGCCGCCGAAGAGCATCACCTTGTCGAACCAGTGGTGTGCGACTCGGCCGAATTTCTTCGAGCAGTATTCGGAATAGCGACGCGAGGCTCGTTCGGCGATGGCATCGCACATCGTATCCGGATGACCGACCCCTTTACGCTCGACGAGCTCGTACGGCAGGTCTTCGGCGCTCGCCGAAGTGTCGGGCAGAATACGAACTGCGCTGAGGTGTGCAGCGGTCACTTGATCCTCATTTCCCTGGGTGCCTGCAGCCGAATGGGCAATCGCTCTACGCCCGCAGTGGCATATCCGCTGCTCAGGGCGGTCGGCTGTAGAACAGTGCGCGCGATCCGTATTCCGGTCGTGCTCCGGATCGCTGCGACCCAGAATAGGGGTACGAGAATGCGGGGGTGCGCGAGAAAACTGATTACTAAACGAAGTCCAATCGCCCCCTAACACTGCTCTAATTCGGACATCGTGCCGTCGGTTTCGTTACTCGGCAGAGCTTCGACGCGGACGTGATCGAATACCGTCGTTCGAGCGAATTCATTGACGGGCTGCACGGTACTGGGTACGTTGTAACCATTACCGGGGAGGCAGGGGGAATATGTCCGGCGAATCAAGGCGACTTCTGGTTCACGAACTCGTCGCGAAGGCTGCCGTGCGAAGTCCTGAGACGGTGGCGGTAGCCGATATCGATGGTTCGTGGACGTACGCGGAGTTGAACGACCGCGTAACGGAATGTGCGAGAGAAATCGCCGCGGCCGGTATCGGGGTCGGTGATCGGGTCCTGATCCGTGCCACTGCCGAGCGCTGGGTGCTCGCCGCGATCTACGCCTGTTCGCGCATCGGTGCGATAGCCGTACCGCTCAATCCAGATCTGCGCCCGGCCCAGTGGGAGCAGATCCGTGCCGACGCGGAACCGGCACTCGAGTTGGACAGCCTGCGGTCGGCCGCACAGTCCGTCGCAACCGGTGCGCCGGCGCCGGTGGAGGCCTCCGATCCGGAAGCTACGGCGCTTCTGCTCTACACCTCCGGCAGCACCGCTGCCCCGAAAGCCGTTGTGTGTGCACACAGCTCGGTACTGTTCGCGACCGCGGCGATCGCCGCTCGGGTGAACTACCGCCGAGACGATGTCGTGCTGTGCCGGCTTCCGCTGTCTTTCGACTACGGTCTCTACCAGGCCTTTCTGACGGCGTTCCGCGGCGCGACGCTGGTGCTGTCCGGCCCCGGCGCGGACGCGGGTCTGCTCGCGACCATCCGCCGGTTCGGAGTGACCGTCGTGCCGGTGGTGCCGTCGCTGGCGACGATGCTGGTGCGGTTGGCGGCGCGCCGCACGGCGCCCACTATCCGGTTGTTCACCAATACCGGTCAAGAGCTGACGAAAGGGCAGATCGACGCGCTGCGCGAGACATTCCCGTCCGCCGCCGTTCAGCTGATGTACGGAACCACTGAATGTAAACGGATCACGATCGGCGATCCGGACGGCGATCTGATCCGGCCCGGCTCGGTGGGATTGCCGTTGCCAGGAACTACCGTCCGGATCGTCGATCCGGACGGCAGACCGGTGGCGCCCGGTGCTGAAGGCCAGATCACGGTTATCGGACCGCATCTCATGAACGGCTATTGGCGGGACGACGAGCTCACCGCGCGGACGTATCGCCGCGATGTCGTCACCGGCGAGCGAGTGCTCTACACCGGTGACTACGGTCACCTCGACGAGGATGGCCACTTGTACTTCCGCGGCCGGCGCGACCAGTTGTTCAAATCGCGAGGCGTGCGCACAAGCGTCGCCGAGGTCGAGGCCGCGGCACTGGCGGTGCCGGGTGTGCTGGACGCCGCTGTGCTGCCACCGCGCGGTGACGATGACGCGGTGCTGTTCGCCGTGACCGCTTCGACGCCGACCGAAGTCCTGCGCGGTTTACGAGATCGTCTGGAACCGCTCAAAGTTCCGGCCCGCTGCGTGGTGATAGCGGAGATTCCGCTCGGAGCCACGGGCAAAACCGACCGGACAGCGCTGGCCGAACTGGCCGAGGGTGCGCAGGCAGGAGTTATTCGTGCCTGACCTCGCGACTTTGATCCGCCGGTACGGGAGCCCGCTCTACGTCTATCAACTGGACGCGGTCGGCCGAGCTCTCGCAGATCTGCGCGCGGCGCTGCCCGCCCGTTCGGTGGTCTACTACTCGCTCAAGGCGAATCCGCATGTGGCGATCGCCGCGGAACTGCGGAGCCTCGGCTGCCGGGCGGAAACGAGCTCATCGGGAGAGCTGGCCGCCGCCATGCGAGCAGGCTTCCGCAGCGAGGACTGTCTCTACACCGGTCCCGGCAAGACCGATGCGGAGATCGGTGATGCCCTCGGCATCGGGGTGCGAAGGTTCTCTGCCGAATCCGCCGGTGAACTCGAGCGAATCGGGCGAGCCGCGCGGGCGCACGGTACGGAGGCGACGGTGCTGTTGCGTGTCAACGGTGACTCCGCCGGGGCCACAGGACTCCGGATGACCGGAGCCGAGTCTCAGTTCGGGGTGGCCGAGGCGCAGGTCATCGCCGATCCGGCTCGGTTCACCGGGGTACCCGGCGTTCGGTTGGCCGGCGTGCATCTGTTTCCCCTCAGCAACGCAAGCAGCGAGGAAAGCCTGATCGCGGCGTTCCGGGCCAGCATCGCGCTCGCCACGCGGTTGCGCGAACGAGCCGGTCTGCCTCTGCGCATCATCGATCTGGGCGGCGGATTCGCGGCGCCCTACGCGCGGCCGGGCCGCCGCCCGGTCTATTCCCGACTGCGGGGAGCTTTGGAAGGCATGCTGGACGAAGGCCTACCCGGCTGGCGCCACAGCGACGTGGAGATAGCCTTCGAATCCGGACGCTATCTGGTCGGCGACTGCGGTCGGTTGGTCACCACCATCCAAGACGTCAAAATCAGCGGTGACCGTACCTTCGTCGTTCTGGACGCCGGGATCAATCACCTCGGCGGCATGGCCGGACTGGGCAGGTTGGCGCGACCCTCCGCCACGCCGGACGACCTCGGCCGTACTACGAAGACGGTGACGCTGGTCGGGCCGCTGTGTACTCCCGCCGACGTGCTGGGTCGTGACGTCCAGGTATCGACTTCCGTACCGGGGGACCCACTGGTGGTGCCGAATGTCGGCGCATACGGGCTGAGCGCCAGTCTCGTGGCGTTTCTCGGCCGGCCGGCACCGGCGGAGGTCACCCTGATGGACGGCGAGGTGCGGACCGCGAGCCGGCTGCGCTTGGCGTATGACGACTTGCCCGTCACACAACCTGTGGAGGCACCATGACCAAGCCCGCTGTGCTCGCTACCGAGCTCGTGCCGGTCTTGGCGCGACATGCGGCGAAAGCCGACGTCGAGGCCGAATTCCCGCACGAGAGCGTCCAGGCGCTCCGTGCGGCCGGTCTGTTCGGTCTGCTCGTCCCGACCGAGTACGGCGGCATGGGCGCAGACCTGGGCGACATGGTCGACGTGGCGGCCGTGCTGGCCGGTGGTTGTCTGTCCACCGCCATGATCTGGGCTATGCACTGCCAGCAGGTCGACGCTGTCGTGCGACATGCGAACGGACGGTTGCGCGCCGCCCTGCTTCCGCGTATCGCCACGGAAGGCTACTACCTCGCTTCGGTGACCACCGAGCCCGGCAAAGGCGCCCACCTGTTGACCGCGCGATCCGCCATCGTCGATACGGACCAGCAGCTGGTCATCCGCAGGGAGGCCCCCGTGGTGACGGGCGGTGAAATCGCTGACGGATTTTTGGTCACCATGCGTGCGAGCGCTGACGATCCGCCCAACCGGGTAAGCCTGGTCTACCTGGACCGCAGCCAGGTCGACGCGAAGACCGTGCGCGACTGGAACGCGATGGGTATGCGCGGCACGCGAAGTGTCGGCATGGTGTTGTCCGGCACCGCCTCCGCCGATCAGGTGATCGGCCCGTCTGGAGAATTTCGCAAGGTGGCCGTGGACAGCATGATCCCGGCCGGTTATCTGGCCTGGTCGGCATGCTGGCTCGGTGCGGCGCGGGCGGCGTTGAACGGGGTGACATCGCTCATCAGATCCACCGATCGGCCGGCAGGCATCGATGCCGCAAGCGATCTCGTCCGGCACCGGCTCGCAAGGACCCGGATCGATCTCGAATTGTGTGGCGCCTATCTGCTGCAGATCCGCGGTGAAGTGCTGCACCGCAGGTGCAGCGGACGGCACATGGAAGAGTACGGCTTCCAGCTCAAGCTGGACACCCTGAAAGTGGCCTGCTCCGAGCTGACCTTCTCGGCGGTGGACCGCTTGGTCCAGCTGGGCGGAGCGATGACCGGCTACCAGCGCAACGCACCGGTGCCGCTGGAGCGGTGTTTCCGAGATCTGCGGTCGGCGAGCCTGAACTACGCCAACGACCGCCTCCTCACCGCGATCGGCGCGCTGACGCTGCTGGACGGCGCGGGACCCATCGCCGAATCGCCCACGAGCATGACGAATCCTTCGTCCTCGCGTGCCGCGGGCTCTCCTTCATGACCGTAAGCACCACCACTATTGCGCCGACCGCAATCCCAGCAAGAGAGGAGTTCACATGACCCGGCAAACGTGGACCGAACCGTTCGAAAAGACGTTGCGCGCCTACTTACCTCTGCTGTCACCCGACCAGGAGGTGACTCCGGATCTGAACCTTGCCGATCAGGGCCTCGACTCGGTGGCCACCGTCAGTCTCCTGCTCGACCTCGAAGAAGCTTTCCTGGTGACCATCCCAGACCATCTGCTCTCCGTGACCACCTTCGCGACGCCGGGCGGTCTCTGGGAAGTCATCACCGGTTTGCGAGGAGCGGAGACCAGTCGGTGACGCGTTCGGGCGATCATGGCCGCAGCGGCCCGATTCGAAGATTTCGGCTTTGATCACGGTCGCGATCGCGCTGCCGCATCCGTTGATCCGCCTCGGCATCGAATACGTGCTGGCCACCGACGAACGCTTAGGCGTCGTCGCCTCGGTCGACACCGCGGATCAGTTCGATGTGGCGGCCTGGCATCCCGATGTGGTGGTGTGCGGGCCCGATCTCGTGCCGGTACTCGGCGACAGGTGCCCCATTGTGGTGGTCGTGCCGGATGCTGCGCAGACTCCCCGCGGCGCCACTGCAGTGATCGCCTGGCGAGCGGATCCCGTACACCTCACGGCCGCCCTACTGCGTGCGGCGACCAAAGCTTCACCCAGCATCGACATCGGTCACGGGAATGGGAGAAGGGGCCTGGGTAAGCGCGAGATCGAAGCGTTGCAATGGGTCGCTCGCGGATTGACCCACCGACAGGTCGGCCGCCGGATGGGACTGACCGAAGAGACGGTCAACACATACATCAAGCGCGTCAGGTCCAAGCTCGGCGCCCACAACAAAGCCGCGTTGACCCGCCGCGCCATCGAACTGGGCTATCTCGCTGGTCATAAGAGCTTCGTCTCGGAATCCGCCGACTGAGCCGTAACGGGCTCGGATGGCCGTGAGCAAGGTCGGCCGGGCCACGGGATCAGGGGAATGAGGTTCGAGAGCGGTGAGCACTCCACACCGTCCACCCCATCATCACGCCGCCGGCGATCACGAAGCTTGCTGCGAACAATTGCTGGACCACACTCATGTGCAATTCCCCCGCCGCCTGATGGGGAACCCCCCACCAGAACAGTCTCGCGGTGAACACGACGACCGACACGAGGACCACCGTCCACGCGACGACCGAGCGTGCTTTCCAGGCCACCGTACCGACCACCATGAGCATGGGCACGATCCAGATCCAATGGTGTTCCCACGAAATCGGTGAGATCAGCAAGCCGGTGAAGGCGCATAGACATGCGCCGGCCAGCGGCGCACCACGCCGATAGAGCAGCACCGCCGCACCGAGGCCGAGCACACCGACAACCGACCCGGCGACGAGCCACACCTCGGTGACTCGAGCGGTGCCGAGCAGGCGAGCCAGCACCGACCGCAGCGATTGGTTGTACGAGTTCTGCGGCCTGCTCACCGGATTGATTCGAAACACTTTGGAGAACCAATATGTGGACGCGTCGGAAGGCAGCACGGCGAAGCTCGCCACGATGGTTGCTCCGAATGCGCCAATGGCCCACAGCGCCTGGCGGATTCGGCCGGTGCACGCGAGATAGACGACGAAGATCAGCGGAGTCAACTTCAGCCCTGCCGCGATGCCGATTCCGATGCCCTGGCCGCGTGCGCCGGAGCGAAGAAGATCCCACAGCACGATGAGCACGAGCATGGTGTTGACCTGTCCGGCCATCAGGTCGACGTCCACGGGCGTGAGCGGCAGGGCGAGCACCGTTGACCCCGCAGCCCAGCCGAGTCGGCGGCGGTGCCCCTGCATGCCGCAGTGCTGCAGGCACAATCGGATCACCGTGATGAGGCAGGCCGCCTCGATCGTATTCCACACGATCATGGCAACAGGTAAGGACGGGAGCGAGAGGGGCGCGAACAGCAGAGCCGCGAAGGGCGGATAGATGAAAGGCAGCTTCCCAGACGGTGACGCGTAGACACTGTGCCCATCCGAGAGAGCCGCGCCTGCGGCACGGTAGACCGCCAGATCCACCGCCCATAGTTCAGAGCCGCGATGGACCGCGAACTCCACGACCGCGATAGCCGCCGATACCGCTATGGTCACCGCGATCGCCACCCATCGGCTCGGCGGTGTGGCACTTCGCTCCACTGGTTGTACGGCACGGCTCATCGAGCCGCCGTCTCCGCGAGTAGAGATCGAATCGTTCGTAACCATCTGCGATACATCCCGGGGTGTGGTCGGCTCGAGATCGTCATTTCATTCCCCGTGCGGCAGAGCGCGATTTCCTACAGTGCCCGCCGTTGGCGCACGCGATCGCGGAAGACGTACCACTCTCGATAACCCAAATCGTGCAGGTGGTTGCGGACCGCTTCGAATTCTTCACCGATGCGGTCAGGCCGGTGCGCATCCGATCCGAACGTCACCTTCACGCCGTAGTAGGCAGCGCGTTCGAGTATGTCCGGCGCCGGATACCACCCGCCTACCGGCTTCGTCTTGCCGGAAGTGTTGACTTCTATCACGACATCGGACTCGGCGATATCACGTAGCATCCGATCCACGGCCGGAGTCCGGATCGCTGCGATCTCCGGGCGGTTCCCTTTGATGGCATCGATGTGCCCGAGGATATCGAACAACCCGCTACGTGCGGAACGGCCGACGGCGGCGCAGTATTTCTCCTTCTCCTCGAGCAGGTCCGCTCCGATCCAGCGTGCCGGGTCGAAGATGTCTCGCTCGCCCAGCACATGCACCGAGCCGATGATGTAGTCCAGCGGATAGCGTCGATACACCTGGCGGTACAACTCGCAGTGCTCGTCGAAGAAGTCGGACTCCACGCCGACGAGCACTGTGATGCGGTCACGGTACTCGTCGCGCAGCGCAATCGCCTCGGCGATATATCTCGGAAACTCCGACTTGGCCATCGCCACCCAGGGTTTGAAATGGTCGACCGCCTCGCCGAAGAATGGCGAATGGTCCGACAGCCCGATGGTATCGAGGCCGGCTTCGATCGCGGCCTCGATCATCTGCCGCAACGTGCCTTCGGCGTGACCACACCGTTCGTGATGCGTGTGCAGATCGAACATGGCTCCAGTCTCATCTCCATCGATATTCATCGACGGTGACAATCTTTCGGCCGCACGGTGACTTCGTCGACGTCCCAGTTCTGGGACAAGCGCTCCAGTGCTCGCGGGTGGCATGAATGACATCGACCATCGATCCGAGCCGATAGCGTGGACAAACCATGACAAACACCCGCTCGGCCACAGTAGGCCGACCGTCGAATGCGCCCGCATTCCTCCGGGATCGGGTCATGCTGCTCGCCGAACTGCGCCACGCCGGGCCGGTGGCTACCGGGGCCCTCGCCACCGTACAACTGGCGGTCAGCTCCGTCCCGGCGCTGACCGCCGTCGCATTGGAGCATCTGATCGGTCGTCTGCTCGCCGGTGCGTCGACGACGCCGGCTCTGGTCGTGTTCGGCGGGGTAGTCCTCCTCGGCCGGCTGGCGCAGACGATGTCGGCGCCTACGGCGTATCTCGTGACGCAGCGGATCGATGCCGCGCGACGCGCGGACTTGACGGAACTCGCGGCGACAAGTGCGGAACTGGGCATGTTGGAGCGGCCGCGGGTACGTGAGCTGTTGCGGATCGCGCGCGCGGACCCGGAATTCTGGGCTGAACGCACGCCGGGGCAGGGTGCTACCGCTCAACTCGACCTCCTCGCCCGGTGGGGCGGCGTGCTGGGCTCCGCCGTAGTCCTTACCGGCTTCGCTTGGTGGCTCGCTCCTTTGGTGATCGTTCCGGTGCTGATCAGCCGCTCTATCTGGCGACGCCAGTTCATGGAGCACATCGAAATCGAGCGGGCCGGTGTTCGCGCCGGGATAGCGGCGGACCATTGGCGCCGGTTGGCCATGGAGTGGACCGACGGCAAGGAGAGCCGCACGTTCGGACTGCAGGACTGGGCGGTCGATCGCTGGAAGCAAGAACTGATGGTCGTGCTGGCGCCGAAATGGAGCGCCGGTCTCCGCAGTGTGGCGGAGCAGTGGAAGATCGCCGCCATCACCGGATTGCCGTTGATGCTGGCGTTCGCGCTGGTCGTGTGGCAGGCCGGCGGGTCGGGCGGAAGTGTGGCGGCCGCTGCGGCGGTGCTGGGCGCCGGGTGGTCGATTCTCAATTTGCTCGGCTTCGCCGACGCACTGGAAATCGAAGGCGCCGTCCCGGGTTGCCGGGCATACGCGGAATTGGGTGCCGAGCTGACCGGAACAGAGGTACCAACCGGCGGATATTCGTTCGAGCAGTGCGCGACATCGGCGGCGCCTTCGGTGCGGTTCGAGGGAGTCTCTTTCGCCTATTCCGCTTCGTCACCTGGCGTGCTGGACCGGTTGGACCTCGAGATCCGGCCCGGGGAGTTGCTCGCGATCGTAGGTCTCAACGGCGCGGGGAAGTCCACTCTGATCAAACTGCTGGCGGGCCTGTATCGCCCGACCGGCGGGCGGATCACGGTGGACGGTATCGATCTGGCGCGAATCGACCAACGGGACTGGTATCGCCGGATTTCCATCGTGTTCCAGGATTTCGTCCGCTATCACTTGTCGGTATCGGACAACGTCGCGCTCGGGTACGCGGCGGTGCCGGTGGACCGGAAGCGCGCCGAGCAGGCCGCGCAAGACACCGGCTTGGGCCGAATCGTGGCCGGACTGCCGCATGGTTGGGATACTCCGCTGTCCCGGTCTCGCACCGATGGTGTCGACCTGTCCGGCGGCCAATGGCAGCAGGTGGTGTTGACCCGGGCCCTCTACGCACTGCGGGGCGGTGCTCGCCTGCTGGTGCTGGACGAGCCCACAGCGCATCTCGACGTCGAGTCGGAGTTCGAGGTATTCGAGCGACTGGCCGGCCACAAGCGGCATGCCGGAATCGTGTTGATCTCCCACCGATTGTCCACCGTGCGCTTGGCGGACCGGATCGTTCTGCTCGCCGATGGACGGATCGAGGAGGACGGTACGCACGCCGAGTTGATGGCGTCGGGCGGCGAATACGCCAGGCTCTTCACCACCCAAGCGAGACGGTTCGCCCAGGGATTCGACGACCACATCGACGCCGGAGCGACATCGTGACCCGCTATCTTCGCCTATGGGGCGAGATACTCGGCATCTCCTGGCGCCATGCGCCTGGACTGACCGCGACCGTCTTCCTCATCGAAATCGGTTCGGTCGTCGGCAATGTGGGCCTCGCGCTCGCGCTACGCTCCACCGTGGATGCCTTGGTCGCGCATCACACCGCAGTGGCCGTTATGGCGGCGGTGGCCGCGGCGACAGCGTGCGCGCTCGTCCTCGTACTCAACCGAATGCACGGACTCGTCGGGCTTTTCCTGGTCGTGGAGAAGGTCGGCGTCGTCATCGAAGACCGGCTGATGCGCGATATCGCCTATCTGGAAACGATCGAGCATCTGGAACGGAGTGACTACCTGGACCGGATCACAGTCCTGCGTGGGGCTCCGCGCCGCATCGTCGGCGGCATGTGGACCGCGGTACGCGCGTGCTTCACGATTCTCCAGCTCGTCCTCACCCTGCTGCTGCTCGGGACGGTCACTCCCTGGCTTCTGCTGTTGCTCGCCCTCGCGGTGGTTCCATTGTGGTGTGACAGCAAGGGCCGCGCACTGGAAAGCCGCGCAGAGACCGACACCGGCGAAGCGTTCCGGCTGCAACAGCACTTGTTCGAGCTCGCCACCGACGCCGACGCAGGCAAGGAGATTCGGACGGCGCAGGCAGGGCCGGTAATCGCGCGGCTGCAATCCGCGGCGATGCGAGAAGCCACCGGCGGCCGGTATGCGGCTCGGGTACGGGGAGCGCTGCTGCGTGCCGTGGGCTGGACCGTGTTCGTCACGGGGTTCAGCGCATCGCTCGTCGTGGTGACACGGATGGCCGGACCCGACGCCGCGACGGCCGGTGATGTCGTGCTCGTGGTGACACTGGCAGTCAGCCTGCAGCAGACGGTGCAAGCGGCTGTCGGGCAGCTGGCGACAACGATGAACGCGGGAAGCTTCTTGGAGCCGTATCTCTGGTTGAGGTCGTATCTCGCGGCCGAGCGGAAGGCACGCCGCGGCCACCGGCCGCCCCCGGAACGGTTACGGACCGGAATCGAATTCGAGCACGTCGGCTTCACATACTCCGGCACCGACAAGCCCGTGGTCGAGGACATCAGCGTGCTGCTGCCCGCGGGCAGCGTGGTCGCCCTGGTCGGCTCCTTCGGCTCCGGCAAGTCGACCCTGGTCAAACTGCTCGGTAAGTTCTACGAACCCCAGTCGGGCGCTATCACCGTCGACGGTGTCGATCTGCGCGACCTGAAGACCGAAGACTGGCGTCGCCGCATCAGCGCCGCCTACCAGGACTTCGGCCGGTATCCCCAGATGACGTTCGGGGAAGCCGTCGGTCTGGGCGACCTCGCCCAGCTGACCGACGAGAGAGCGGTTGCCGAGGCCGTTGCCACAGCCGACGCCGAAGGCCTGGTCCAAAGCCTGCCCGGAGGAACGGCGACTCGGCTGTCTCCGATCTACGGCGGCGTCGAACTCTCCGAGGGCCAATGGCAGAAGACCGCGCTCGCGCGTTCCGGGATGCGGTGTGATCCGCTGCTGTTCCTGCTCGACGAGCCCACCGCCTCGCTCGACGCACCCAGCGAGCACGCGATCTTTCAGCAGTACCTGCGGCGGGCGCGGCGGCTGGCGGCACGCAATGGTGCCATTACGCTCCTGGTGTCGCACCGGCTGTCGACCGTCGTCGACGCCGATTTGGTATTGGTGCTGGAGGGCGGACGAATCGTCGAAAAAGGCAGCCACGCGGAACTCCTCGTGTCCGGCGGCCGCTACAGCAGGTTGCATCGCCTGCAAGCGGATGCGTACCGGCTGGGCTCCCACCACTCCTCGTCGGCGCACCCGAGCGAGGTGGCGCGATGAGGCAGCCGTTGCCGGCTTCGACGACTCGGCCGAACGCCTTGGTGACCGGCGTTTCGCGCGGGCTCGGATGGCACATCTGTCAGGCGCTCGCGGCGGCCGGGTATCGCGTGTTGGGCGCGGGCATGGCGCGTTCGCCACAGAACGACGCTGTCGACGACTACCGGGTCATCGACCTACGAGAGCCCCTCACGACCGACTTGTTCGCATCCGAGGACGTCGACGTGTTCATCAACAACGCAGGCGTCTATCTCGACGATCCCCGCAGAGGATATGGCGATCTGTTCGACCTACGGATCGACGATCTACGGAAAACGTTCGAGGTCAACCTTTTCGGTCCCACTCAAATGGTTCTCCGATACGCACCGTGCATGATCGCACGGTCGTCCGGCCGCATCGTCTGCGTCTCGTCCGGCATGGGCAGACTCCAAGACGCCGATGGCGCGTCGTTCGCATACCGATCTTCCAAGCTGGCGATCAATTCCATGGCGCTGACCGTGGCTCGCCACTTCGCCTCCAGCCCGGGGGACCTGTCCGCCTTCTCCTACTGCCCGGGATGGATTCGCACCGAGATGGGTACGCCACTGGCCCCCGATGATCCCGAGTCCGCAGCCGGGGATCTGGTCCGGTTGCTGGCTTATCCGGCCGCCCGGTCCAACGGCAGATTTTTTCGTCGACTCGACGAACTCGGGTGGGATACACAGGGGCCGTTCGTAACGGAAGAGTCGATCGGCGCATCTACCCGGTAGGGGCAACCCGTATGTCAGCGGGACAGTCCGTGGGCGCGGGCGATGATGCGTTCCATGATCGTGCGGGGCAGGAGGCGGCGGAGCGTGAAGAGGACGGGGGCGTTGCTTCCTATGGCGTAGAGAGGTTGGGGGCGGTCGGCTTCGATCGCCTTGACGATCGTGGTGGCGACTTTTTCCGGGGTGATGCCCTTCCCTTGCTTTTCGTCGAGTTTCGCCATGAAAGTCGTGAAATCGGCTGTGTGCGGGGAGTTTTCGGTCAAATATTTGGTGCGCCGTTCGCGCAGACCGGTGTCGATCTGGCCGGGCTCGACGGCGGTGATCCAGACGTCGAAGGGTGATTCCTCGAAGCGGGCGGCCACCGCGAAGCCGCGCAGTGCCGCCTTGGTGGCGACATAGGACGAGCGGTAGGGCATCGGGAAGCTGGCGAGCATCGACCCGACCATGACGACGCGCCCGTACCGGCGTTCCCGCATGCCGGGGAGCACCGCTTTGGTCAGGGCGACCGGTCCGAGCACATTCAATTGGAACAGTCGTTCGACGGCGTCGGTGGGCAGTTCGGCCAGCGGGCCCGCCTGGCTTTCGCCCGCGTTGTTCACCAGCACGTCGACCTGATCCAGACCGGCGGCGAAGGCATCGATCGACGCCGGGTCGGTGAGGTCGAGCGCCCGGTACTCGACGCCGGGCACAGCGGCGTCGGAGCCGATGGTGCCGGGGTTACGGCTGGTTCCGATCACTCGATATCCCCGCCCGGCCAGTGCGGCGGCCGTGGCCTTCCCGATTCCGGACGACGCACCGGTGACCACAGCGACGCGAGACATAGCGCTCCTTTCGACAGCAAATACGCTGACGATATCGTCAACTCATTGATCCGCGCTACCCGTAAGTAACTTTCTGCCGCCGAAAGAGGGAGGCGGGGGTGTGGAACAGATCACGACGTGCGCCGTCGATGATCCCGTCCGGTCCGCAGCGGCGGCGGGAAACGGGAATACAACATGTGGTGGCGGGTCGGGGATTGCCCATTGAATTCTCCATGGCGGGTTCGGCACAGCCCGCGGTGTCGCGGTGCTCCCGCGTGCGTCGCGCTCGGGTCGTTCGCGAGCCTGTGAGCTGGGCAGACGGACCGGCGCGGCACCGTGGGATGTGCACCGGCGCAGCCGAAATCGTTCACCGGCGGGAAGTCTGCGCGAATGTCGGCGGTCGCGTGATGGGGCTAGTGTTGGCCGGCGCGGTGCAGGCCGGAGACGCTGCCGCGTTACCCCCCCGACGCCGAGGAGAATGTGGTGGTTGTCGATACCGTCCGCGAGGAACAGGCGATCCGTCAGATGACGGAGCGGCTGGTCGAAAACTACACCGAGACTTATTCTCCCGAGCATATCGAGAGCACCGTCGGTGCGGCGCGGCAGAAGTTCGCGGGCCACCCGGTGCGCCAATTCGTCCCGATTCTGGTCGAGCGGGTGGTACGACGGGAACTGGAGAAATCTCCGGAAGCGGAGGTCCAACCCGCTACGGTCCCGCTGGACAACGCGCAGCAGCCATCCGCGGCCCGTGCGGGAATTCTGTCGAAGTGGCGTGACTTGTGGTCGTCGAAGAAGCGTTTCGCACCCTATGCGGTGGGCGCCGTCGTCATCCTGACGGTGATCGCCCTCGTTCTCGCCGTGCGGCAGCCCGCTCCCGAGGCGCCCGCTGCCGCTCCGGCTCCCGCCGCGCCGCTCACGGTTGTCCACGGCGTGGTCGGGTCGGAGAAGATGCCGTTCTTCCAGGATCCGAAGGTGATCGACGCGCTGGCGCGGGGCGGCGTGCGCGTCGAGGTCGAGCCCGCCGGGTCGCGGCAGATCGCCACGTCCATCGATCTCACGAAATTCGACTTCGCCTTCCCGTCCAGCGAGCAGGCGGCCGAGCGCATCCAGCGGCAGCGCAACGTCACCGCCAAATACACGCCGTTCTCTTCGCCGATGGCCGTCGCGACGTTCGCGCCGATCACCGATCTGCTCGCCCGGACGGGCGCGGTGCGCCCCGGCCCGGTGCCCACACTGGACCTGCGCCGCTACCTCGAACTGGTCCGCAACGGCACCCGCTGGGACGAACTGCCCGACAACACCGCCTACCCGGTGCGCAAGAACATCCTGATCTCCACCACCGACCCGCGTAGCTCGAACTCCGCCGCCATGTATCTGGCCGCGGCGAGTTATGCCGCGAACAACAACACGATCGTGCAAGGGCACACCGCCGAACAGGCTGTCCTGCCCGCGGTGTCGCGGCTGTTCGTGGGCCAGGGCTACACCGAGAACACCACCGAGGGCCCGTTCAACAACTACCTCGCCACGGGTATGGGCCCGACGCCGATGGTGTGGATCTACGAGGCGCAGTACGTCGAGGCGCTGGTGCGCGGCCAGATCAGACCCGAGATGACGCTGCTGTACCCCTCCCCGACAGTGCTGTCCCGGCACACGCTGGTGCCGTTCGGCGCGACGGGTGACCGGCTCGGCCGCCTGTTGTCCACCGATCCGGAGTTGCAGCGGCTGGCCGCCGAGCACGGTTTCCGCACCAACGACGGCGCCCAGTTCGCGAAGGTCGCCGCCGAACGCAACGCTCCGGTGGCCGCGGACCTGCTCGACGTCGTCGCCACCCCGACCTACGACACCCTGGAACACCTGCTCGACGGAGTCACCAAGACCTACAACTGAAGCCGGGGTGTGTCCGCGCCCGCGTTTCGGTGGAGATGATGCGGGCATCCCTCCCACATCAGATACCGGAAGAAACGGCCGGTATCGCGGCGGGAGGAACTACCGGTGACAGCGGACGACGGGCCATGGGAGATCCCTCCGATCGATGACGCTCCGGATATCGCGCGCGACCCCGCGCCCGCGCCCGGGGCGACGATGGCCGACACCAGGAGCTGGCCGGGCTACGGGTTGCTGCTGGTCTCGGCCGCGGTCGCGATAGCCGCCGCGGTACTGGCGGGCTGGGGGCTCGCCCAGCTCTCGGCCGTAGCCGCGATCATCGCGGCGGTCTTCCTATTGATCGGGGTTGGCCTGATCGTGCTGGAGCAGGTGCGTGCTCGAGGGCAGGCTCGCAGGCACACCGAACAACCCGCCGAGCGGGCCACCGTGCGCCCGGGATACTGAGGCCTCCCTTCAATCCCGCGGCAGGAAACCCGACTCGATGAACTCCCGGACGAAGGTGTCCACCACCGTGCGGTCCACCTTCGGGCAGTCCACGCCGGTGCCCGCCAGCGCCGCGCGAGTGTGCTCGTCGGCCCAGTCGAGGTGACCGGCGAGTTCGGCGAAATCGCGGCTCAGCAGCGCCGCGCGCACCAGCGAATCGTCGCCGAGCGCGTCGCGGCGGCGCGCTTCCCTGACCAGGCCCGCGCGCACCGCGTCCTCCGGCATCGTCGCCACCGGCAGCCCGTGGGCACGCAGACTGGCGAGAATGTCGCCGACCGCGACCGGGGCCCGGTTGACCAGGTGGAAGACGGTTTCCGAGCGCGGGCGGGCCGAAATCTCCACGACCGCGCCCGCCACATAGCTCACCGGAACCAGCGAGACGGTCGCGTCGCCGACATCGGGCGCCATACCGAGCATCGCGGCGGCACGGACCATATTCCACAGCGAATCGTCCGGGCTGTTCACGCCGACGTCCGGGCAGCCGCAGATGGTGCCCGGCCGGTAGATGGCGATCGGCACTCCGCGCTCACCGGCTTGACGGACCAGTTCCTCGGCAGCCCATTTGGACGCGAGGTAGCCGTTGCCGGGCACTTGGTCGGCACGCAAGCGGACGCCCTCGGCGACCACCGGAGATTCCGGTGCGACGCCGACGGCCGCACCCATGGTGGAGATCAGATGGAACGGCTTCACCCGGCGAGTGGTCGCCAGCCGCAATAATTCCCGGGTGCCCTCGACGTTGGCCTGCCGTAGCCGGGCGTAGGGGTCGAGGTGATTGACGCGCGCGCCGTTGTGGTAGATCGCATCGATGCTTCCGGCCAGGCAGTCGTAGTCGGCAGGGTCCAGGCCGAGGCGCGGTGCGGTGAGATCGCCCGCGACCACGACGATCCGCTCCGCGGCGGTCGTCCCGGCGAGCCGATAGTGGTTCAGCGCGCTCAGGATCCGGTCGATGCCCTCCTCGGCGTCGTCGGCGCGCACCACGCACCACACCCGCGCTTCGGTGCGGTCCAGCAGTTCTTGCAGCAGGTGTGCGCCGAGAAAACCGGTCGCACCGGTGAGCAGGACCTCCTGCGGCGGCCCGCTGTGCGCGGGTTCGCAGCCCCCGATACCGATTTCCGGCTCCAGGACGGCGTCACGTTCCGGTGTCGGCGCGGCGGGCGCGCACTCGCCGGTCAGCCGCGCCGCGAGCCCGCCGACCGTCGGGGCCGCGAGAATCGCCGACATGGGTACATCGCGCCGCAGCCGATCCGACAGCCGCTGATGCAAGGTGAACGCGAGCAGTGACGACCCGCCGAGTTCGAAGAAGTCGTCGCCCACCCCGATCGGGGACACCGTGAGCACCTCGGCGAAGACCTCGGCGATCGCGCGCTCCAGCGAGGTGCCGGGGCGCACACCGACGCGTGCGGTGAACACCGGCTGGGGCAGCGCGGCGCGGTCGAGCTTCCCGCTGGTGTTCACCGGGAACGTGTCCAGCGCCAGCACCGCCGACGGCACCATATATCCAGGCAGGATCCGGGCGACCGAGTGACGCACGGCGTCCGGATCGACCGTGGCTCCCGATGCGGCGACGACGTAGCCCACCAGCCGATCTCCCGCATCGGAGCCTTTGACCGCCACCGCGGCCCGGCCGACCGCCGAAACGGCCAGCAGGGCCGCCTCGATCTCGCCGAGTTCGATGCGATGGCCGCGGACCTTGACCTGGAAGTCGGTGCGGCCCAGATAGTCCAGGGTGCCGCCGCGGTTCCACCGCACCAGGTCACCGGTCCGGTACATCCGCTCGCCGGGGTGCAGCGGATCGGCGACGAACCGGGCCGCGGTCAGGCCGGGCGCGCGGTGGTAGCCGCGGGCCAGCTGAACTCCACCCAGGTAGAGTTCGCCCGCCACACCGACCGGAACCGGCCGCATCCGGTCGTCCAGGACGTGGCACCGCGAATTCCATTCCGGCACACCGATGGAGATGCCGGCAGCGGTGCGTTCGGTGGCCGAGACGGCGTGCCGGGTGATGCTCACCGCCGCCTCGGTCGGACCGTACAGGTTGTGCAAGCCTGCCCGGGCCACACCGGCGAAGGTCCGTGCGGTCTCCGGGGGCAGCGCCTCGCCGATGACGAAAACAGCTCGCAGCGAGACCAAGTCGTCTTCGGTCGCGTGCTGGGCGAACACGGAAAGCATCGCGGGAACGAAATCGGTGAGCGTCACCCGATGTTCGGCGATCAGGCGCACCAGCGCCGCCGGATCGCGATGCTCGTCCGGCCCGGCCAGGACCAGCCGTGCGCCCGCGCGTAGCGGCAGGAAGTAGCCCCACAGGGACACGTCGAAGGTCGCCGGGGTCTTGTGCAGATAGACGTCCGTGGCGTCGACGCCGTATTCGGCCCGCATCCAGGCGAGTTGGTGCACGATCGCCCGATGGCTGACCACCACGCCTTTGGGGCGGCCGGTCGATCCGGAGGTGTAGATGAGGTAGGCGGGCTGATCGGCATGCCACGGCGCTCGGCGCTCCGCGTCGATCACCGGCTCCGGACCGAAGCGCTCGAGGTCCAGGGTGTCGATGTCGTACGCCTCGGCGGCCGTGAAGCCGTCCGCTGCGGTGGTGAGCACGCACCGCGGCGCCGCCGACTCGAGCACGTAGCGGATCCGGTCGGCGGGATGGCCGGGATCGATCGGCACCCAGGCCGCGCCCGCTTCCACGATCGCGTTCAGCGCGACCACCTGCTGGATCGAGCGGCGCATCGCCACCGCGACGACGGTCTCCGGACCCACGCCCCGTTCGATCAGCCAGCGCGCCAGGCGGGCGGCCCGCTCGCGCAGTCGCGCATAGGTGAGGGTCTCGGATTCGCAGACCACGGCGATCGCGTCCGGTGTCGCCGCGGCCTGACGCGCCGACGCGGCGGTGAGCGGCTCGGCAGGCACCTCGTGCTCGGCACCGGCGCCCCAGGACCGGATGCGTTTGTGCTCGACCGGGTCCATGATGTCGATGTCGCCGACGACGGCACCGGGGTCGTCCGCGATCCGGAGCAGGATGCGAATGTAGCCGTCCAGGAAACGCTGCACGGTGTGCTCGTCGAACAGGTCGGTGCTGTAACCGAATCGGATGATGATCTCGCTCGGCTCGCCGTCGGAGTCGCGGGTGTCGACCACACCGATGTGCAGGTCGGTCTTCGCCGTGTCGGCGTCCACGTCGAGGAACGACACGCTGGGCCCGGTGAGCTCGAGGGTGGCCTGCGTGAAATTCTGGAACGCGAAGCCGACCTGGTAGAGCGGGTGACGTCCGGGCGAGCGGGTGGGATCGACCGCGTCGACCACGTGCTCGAAGGGCACCTCGGAGTGCGCGAAGTTGACCAGATCCCGCTCCCTGGTGCGATGCAGCAGAGCGGTGAAACGCTCCGCGGGCTCGATCCTGGTCCGGGAGACCGTCGTGTTGACGAACATGCCGACGACGTCGGTGAGCGCGGGCTCGGCCCGGTTGGTCATCGGCACGCCGATCGCGATGTCGGTGCTGCCGGACAGGCGGGCCAGCAGCACCGCGAGCGCCGAACGCATCACCATGAACAGCGTCGCCCGGTGTGCGCGGGCCACGGTGAGCAGGTCACGGTGCACGGTCGCGGGCACCGACCGCTGGGTGGCGGAGCCGCGCAGCGTGGCCACCGGCGGGCGCGGTCGATCGGCGGGCAGGTCGAGTTCATCGGGCAGACCGGCCAGTTCGCCGGTCCAGTACGCCAGTTGCCGGGACAGCGGCGAATCCGGGTCGTCGCGGGAACCGAGCAGATCGCGCTGCCACAGGGCGTAGTCGGCGTACTGGACATCCGGTGGCTGCCAGGCGGGAGCGGTGCCCGTGCTCCGGGCCGCGTAGGCCGAGGCCACGTCGCGGGCCAGCGGCGCCAGGGAGGACCCGTCGGCGCAGATGTGGTGCAGGGCGCAGACCAGGACGTATTCGGTGGGGGTGCGTAGCAGCCGGACGCGCAGCGGCACCTCGGCCGCTACGTCGAACCCGTGCCGCAGGATCGTGCGTACCCGGACGGGTACCGCGTCGTCGGACAGTTCCTCCACCGCGAAATCCTCGACCACCCGCTCGGTGTCGAGGATCAGCTGCCGCGGTCCGGCCTCGTCGGCGGGATAGCTGGTGCGCAGCGACTCGTGCCGTTCGACGGTATCGGCGAACGCCGCGCGCAAGGCGCGGACGTCCACTTCCGACAGTCGCAGGGCGAAACCGATGTTGTCCACCGAGGACGTGGTGTCGAACTGGTTGCGCAACCAGAATCGCAGCTGGGCGGGGGACAGTGGGATGCGCTCGGGCCTGGTTCGCGCGCGCAGAACCGGGCGGGCCGTGTCGAATTGCTGCGAGCGGATCGCCTTCGCCAAGCCGGCGACGGTGGGATGGTCGAACACCAGCCGCGGCGGAATGCGCAGCCGCCAGGTTTCGCTCAACCGCGCGGCGACCTGGGTCGCCAGCAGCGAATTGCCGCCTGCCGCGAAGAAATCGGCGTCGGCGCCGAACCGCTCCCGGCCCAGCACGCGCGCGAGGACCTCGGCGACCGTTTCCTCGCCGAGGTCGGCGGCGGGCCGATAGTCCGGCTCGTCCAGGGCGCGCAGGCGCAGTGCGGGCCGATCGGCCTTGCCCGTCGAAGTGCGCGGGATCCGATCGAGGACGGTGATCGTGTTGGGCACCATGTACTTCGGCAGCAGTGCGGCGAGCGCGTCGGCCAGAGCGGTGGGATCCGGGGCGTGCCCGGATTCGGGCTGGACGAAGGCGGCCAGTGTGGTCTCGCCCGCCGCGGTCTTGCGGTCGACGGTCACGGCCAGCCGGACGCCGGGTTGCGTCGAGAGGATGGCGTCGATCTCACCGAGCTCGATCCGGAAGCCGCGCACCTTGACCTGGTCGTCGGCCCGGCCGAAATAGTCCAGATCACCGGTGGTGGTGCGGCGGACGAGGTCGCCGGTGCGGTACATCCGGGAACCGGGCGGCCCGAACGGGTCGGCGAGGAACCGTTGCGCGGTCAGATCTGGTCGCCTGTGGTAACCCCTGGCCACCCCGGGCCCGGCCACATAGAGCTCGCCGACGACGCCGATGCCGACCGGCCGCAGCCGGTGATCGAGCACCTGGCAGCGCGTGCCGGGCACGGCCGATCCGATGGTGACCGGTGCATCCGGCGACAGCGCCGGGCTGAGCGTGGCCACGATGGTGGATTCGGTGGGGCCGTAGGCATTGTGGAACAAGCGGCCGCCGGTGGCCCAGTGTCGCGGCAACATCGGGGGACAGGGTTCGCCGCCGACGAGGACCGAGCGCAGCGCGGGCAGTCCGGCGGGTTCGATCGTGGCAAGCGCGGACGGGGTGAGGAAGGCATGGGTGATCGCATGTCGTGCCAGCAGTTCCACCAAGGCGGTGCCGCCGTATCGGCCGGGTGGGCTGATCACCAGCGTCGCCGCGGAGCAGATCGCGAGCAACAACTCCAGAACAGAGGCATCGAAGCTCGGTGACGCGAAGTGCAGCACCCGCGAGTCCTTGTCCAGCCCGTGCCGGGCGGCCAGTTCGGTGCACAGCGGGGCGAGTCCGGTATGGGTGACGGCGACGCCTTTCGGGCGTCCGGTGGATCCCGAGGTGTAGATCACGTAGGCCGCGTTGGTGGCTCGAAGTCGTGCCGTCCGTTCGAAGTACGCGATCGGACTCGCGGGGGTCGCCGCCACCCGCTCGGTCACCTCGGCGTCGTCCAGCGCGAGCCAGCGCACCTCGGTGGGCAGCGCCGTCACCTGCCCAGATCGGGTCAGTCCCAGTGTGGCGCCGCTGTCGGTTACCTGGAACTGTATGCGGGACAACGGAAGTGCTGGATCGATCGGCACGAATGCGGCACCGGTCTTGGCGATCGCCCACACCGCGAGCACCGAATCGGGAGATCGCGGAAGTGCCACCACCACAGCCGTTTCGGGCCCCGCGCCCGCGGCGATCAGCGTGCGCGCCAGCTGGGACGACCGGGCATCGAGGTCGCGGTAGGTGATCGCGGAATCGTCGGTCAGCACCGCGATGCCGTCGGGATTGTGCTCCGCGGCGGAGGCCAGCAGCGCGGCGAACGTCGGTATGGCGGAGTCGGCTGACCTGCGTCGGCGGCCGTTCCGGGCGGGTGGACGAGGATTCCGGATACCGCTGGTCATATCTTCGTCCCGTTCCGCGTGGCAGTAAACGCGCCAGATGCTATAACCGCGCCGCGGGATTCTTCACCGATGAGAAGGCGTCGGTCACCGGCTGCGCGGCGTCGCTCGGGTCATCCGGCGGCGTGCGCCGCGACGCCGTCCAGCAGCAGGTGAGCCCGAAGGCGAAACGCAGGTCGCCGTCCCGGTCCTCCGCATCCCGCATCCGCCGGGTGAACTCGGGATACTCACCGCTCGCGATGACCTCGCGGATGCGAGAGGTCCCGCGAGCAGGCGGGCGATCCGGTCGAGGCGCTGACCCGGGCAACGGCGGAACCGTTGCCGGTCAACGAGTGCCGTGCCCCTCACAGACGGTCAGCGCGGTGTTCTTGGTCGCGTTGAACCGGTCGATCGCCGAGTTCAGGGTGTCGGTGTCGGCGCTGCGGGCCAGCGTGTCGGCCAGGGCGTTGGTGTCGTCGCGGTAGGCGCGCAGCGGGTCGGCGATTCCGGACGGCACGTCTCTGGTCACGGATTGGTCGACCGAGCGCGCATTGTTACGCAGCGTCGATACCGCGGTGTCGGCTTTGCCGTTCGTATCGGGATCGCCGCGGCCTTTGGTGTTGCTGGCATCGATGTAGTCGTTGAATGCCCGTACCGAGCTACCGTTCGCGGCCAGGAAGGCGTCGCACGCCGATCCGGTCGCGCGCTCGACGGCCGCGGCCCGGGACGACGACGCGGCGGCCGAAGAGGAAGTGACCTCCGAGGCGTACGCGGCCAGGTCGGTCCGGTCGACCTCCGCCGTGCCGGAAACTTGCTGTGCGCAGGCGCCGATGAGCAGCACGCCGGCCGTGGTGGCCACCGCGGCCGCCAGCAGGCTCGCGCGTTCGAGTCGTCGCATGGTCGGTCCCTCACTCCCCTCGAAAGTCCGGCCGGGACGGCAGGACAGCGCCGGACAAACCGACCGTACGTCGTGCGGGCGAGCCATGCGCGCCCGCGCCGATATCGATGGCCAACCGATATCGGCGCGGGGCATGGTTCAGCGCTGGCCGAGCATGGTCTGCATCTGCTCGATCTCAGCCCGCTGAGCGGCGATGATCGCCGCCGCGAGCGCCTTCGCGTCGGCGTTGCCGCCCTCGGCCAGCTCTGTTTCGGACATGGCGATCGCACCCGCGTGATGCTCGATCATCATGGTCAGCCACTGGCGGTCGAAGTCCGGACCGGAGGCCGCCCGCAGCGCCGCCATCTGTTCGGCGGACATCACGCCGGGCATCGCGTGGCCTTCGTGCCCTTCGCTCGCGCTGGGAGCCGGCTTGCCGAAGCTCTGCAGAAGCGTGGTGATCTGCTGCATCTCCGGTGCTTGTGCTTGCTCGACCTGCGCGGCGAGCGTCCGCAACCGCGGGTTGTCGGTACGACTCGGCACCAGCTGCGCCATCTCGACGGCCTGGGCATGGTGGGGATACATCATCTGCAGAAACATCACGTCGGCGTCGTTGTGCTCCGCGCGTGCGGGTGCGCTCGTGACGGCCGATGTGGTTGTCGAGGTGCCGTGCTCGGTGGTGTGCCCGGTGTCGGCGTCGCCGCATCCGGCGAGACTCGCCGCTGCGACCGCGGCGAGAGCGACGATCGAGCGGGTACGAGTGATGAACATGAGAGTGCTCCTTGCGATGTCTGAGGACGGAGTGGACAACGCCGCGACCGTGGTTCGGACACACAGCGGCGGCGGACCTGTCAGATCCGTAGAATCGCCAGTTCGGCCAAGGTGAGTACGGTCCATGGCGGCGGTCGTCCCCCTCGCGCCCGCCGATGCCGCGGCCGCGCCGCGCCGCCGCCGGGACGATCGACAGCCATCCGGTAGAGCAGCACCAACGCGGCCAGCGCGATCAGGCCGGCCAGGATGAACACGCAGCCGTGCAGCGCACTGTGCGTGCCGTCGCACCCGCCCGCGCAGTGCGGGGGCATCGTCGCGCCGATTGCTCGTGCGGTCCCGGCTCCTGCCGCGGTGGCTCGATCGGGGTTGTCGGGTATCGCGTGGCGTGAGCCGGTCTCGTCGTTACCGGTGTGTCGAGGAGCGGTGTCGCGTCCGGGGCCGCCGGGTGCTGCTTCGGAAGCGGGCGCGGCGTGCGCGCCGGCCGGGTGCACGTGCCCCGAGGAACCGAAGACCGCCGAGTGCATGGCGAGCACTCCGGCGAGCAGCACCAGCATTCCGAGCAGCCGGGCGAGCCCGGCGGCGTGGAGTATGCGGCGTTCGACCACGAGCGCCCACTCTACCTGCTGCCCGGATACCGGTTGGCGGTACCGGTATCTACGAGGTTGCGATGTCCACCACGAGCCGGGTCGGGTTGGACAGCGCGGTGACGGTGAACGCGGGCCGGTCGGCCTGTATGCCGATGAACGACTGGGTCACGCCCTCGAACACCGTCGTCCGGTAGACGCCCGCGACGCCGGGGACCTCCGGATCCACGGCGGGGTCCGGGCCCTCGTACGGCGTCACGCCGCTGTCGAACGGGTAGGCCGACCCGAGGATGCGCACTTCCAGGATCGAGCGGCCCGCCACGTTCACGGGATTGCCGCTGCCGTCCTGTACGGCGCGGTCGGTGTATCGAACGAGCCAGCCGGGGGTGCCGCCCCCCCCGAGGTCGTAGACCACGCGATCGAAGCCGGGCTGACGCCCCAAGCGAACGTCGGTCACCGTGAGGGCGGCGTCGCCGGAGGGTTTGCCCTGCTTCGGTGCGGTATCCCCCGGGATCGGGGCCTGCGCGGCCGCGGCCGGCGTCCGGGTGCTGGAAGCGACCGGGAGACCCGGCGCCGAGTCGCCGTCGCCGCAGCCCGCGAGCAGTGCCGTCGCGACCGCGACCATGAGCACCATCCTGTTGCGCATGGCCCGATGCTACTCAGCCGAACGCTCCGGATGGCGTAACCGGAGAGCGTTGCGGCTGATTCGCCTACGGACGGTGACGGCGTGCGTCCCGGGGCGGGCGATCGCGGACCCGGCTGTTCGGCCGTTCGCGTATGGCTGATCGCTATTTGATTGCTATGGCGGGTGTTCGGTGTGCGAGGGTCCTGGCGTCTCTGGTCACCCGCCCACGCTGTCCCCATGCGGCACGTCCGACGACGAGTAAGCGCGCGACCTTTCGGCGGTCGGGCTCGTGCGGTGCGGGAAGTACTCGCCCACGGGCGGCCACGACAGCAACTCGAGCTACCGGCGAAATCGTATGTCCCGGGTGCGGTTCAGCGCCCGAGCCGCGATGACGCGAATGCGGCGACAACGATTGGGCGGGGTGGGCGCGACCATTCGGCAACGATCTAGCACACTTGAGGTGTGGGAGATGTCGAGGACGTACTGAGCCGGCTGCGGCGGTATCCGGACGTGGAGGCACTGAACCTCTACGCCGTGGATGCCGCCGATCGGCTGATTCTCGACGTCGCGGCCGACGCCCTGGCGACTGTGGATAGCGGAAAGGTAGCCGTTATCGGTGACGCCTACGGTGCGCTGACTCTCGGCGCCATCGCGGGGCACGATCTGCGCGACGTCCGGGTGCATCAGGATCTGCTCACCGGCGAACTCGCCCTGGCCGGCAACGCTCGTGCGGCAGGGCTGGCGGATCGCTACACGGCGCACCCGCTCGGCCCGGGGTTGCTGGGCGCTGCCCGGGTGGTTCTGCTTCGCCTGCCCCGGATGCTGGCCGGGCTGGCCGAGGTTGCCGACGCCATCGCGCGCTACGCGGATCCGGCGGTCGAGGTGTTCGCGGGCGGGCGGGACAAGTACCTGACCAAGTCGATGAACGATGTTCTGGCGCAATCGTTCTCCGAGGTGCGCGCCAGCCGCGGCAGGCAGAAGTCGCGGACGCTGCTGGTAACCGGACCCAAACCGGTGGCGGGTCAGCCGTTTCCGGTGCGCGATCGGCTGGACGAACTCGGTCTCGATGTGGTCGCGCACGGCGCGGCGTTCTCCGGCGCGCGTCTGGACATCGGCACCAGGTTCCTGCTCGAGCACCTGCGACTGATGAAGCCGGACGCCCGCGACGCCATCGATCTCGGTTGTGGCACCGGCATCCTTGCCGTCGCGCTGGCCACGGCGCGGCCGGGCATCAAGGTGACCGCCACGGACCAATCCGCCGCCGCCGTGGCTTCGGCGCGGGCTACCGCCGAGGCGAACGGGGTCGCCGACCGGGTGTGCGTCGTGCGCGACGATGCCATGTCCTCCGCCGCGGACAACAGCGCCGACCTCGTGCTGTGCAATCCGCCGTTCCATGTCGGCGCGGCAGTGCACACCGGATCGGCGATCAAGATGTTCACCGAGACCGGGCGGGTGCTGCGCCCGGGCGGGGAGCTGTGGACGGTGTACAACTCACATCTGAACTATCGGGCCCTGGTCGAACGCATGGTGGGCCGGACCGAAGTGGTCGGCCGCAACCGGAAGTTCACCGTGACTCGCTCGGTGCGTGGCCTGCACGACCCGCGGCAGCGGTAGAGTCCGAATTGTCCGGCTCTGTGCGACTCTCCGGGAACTCGCGACGGATGACAAACGTTGGACAGGGCAGTTGGATATCGAGTGAACGAACTCGATGAACAGCGGCAACGACTCCAGAAAGGGACGCCGTTCATGCGTACCACGAGCAATCCGGTTTTCAGGAACCTGCCCAGGCAGGAGGGCGGTGGATACGCCAGCTTCGGTTCCGGCGTGACCTCCGCGGGACAGTTCGGCAACCAGTACGGCCAGTACCCGCAGCAGTACGGCCAGTCTCCGCAGCCCTACCAGCAGGCCCCCGCCACCACACGGTCGATGACCATCGACGACGTGGTGACGAAGACGGGCATCACCCTCGCGGTGCTCGCCCTGTCCGCCATCGTCTCCTACGGCCTCACAAACGCGAACACTTCGCTCGCGCCGTTGTTCGTGATCGTCGGCGGCCTGGTCGGCTTGGCGCTGGTGCTGGTGGCGACCTTCGCGAACAAGATGGACAACCCGGTGCTCGTGTTGTCCTACGCCGTCGCCGAGGGCCTGTTCCTCGGTGCGCTGTCGTTCATGTTCACCAATATCGAGTTCGGCGGCGTCGGCGGTAGCGCGCTGATCGGTCAGGCGGTACTCGGCACGTTCGGTGTGTTCGCGGGCATGCTGGTGGTCTACAAGACCGGCGCCATCCGGGTGACGCCGCGCTTCACCAGGATCATCGTCGGCGCCATGATCGGCATCCTGGTGCTGATGCTCGGCAACCTGGTCGCGAGCTTCTTCATCGACGGCGGCCTCGGCCTGCGCGACGGCGGTCCGCTGGCGATCGTGTTCAGCCTGGTGGTCATCGCCATCGCCGCGTTCAGCTTCCTGCTCGACTTCGACGCCGCGGATCAGCTGATCCGCGCGCAGGCTCCGGAGCGGGCGGCCTGGGGCGTCGCCCTCGGCCTCACCGTCACCCTGGTCTGGCTGTACGTCGAGATCCTGCGACTGCTGAGCTACTTCCAGAACGACTAGCCATCGAGCAGACGGGCGGTCACCGGAGATCCGGTGACCGCCCTTTCTCGTCCGCGGGTCAGCTCAAGCGCTCGATGACCATCGCCATGCCCTGGCCGCCGCCGACGCACATGGTCTCCAGACCGAACTGCTTGTCGTGGGTCTGCAGGTTGTTGATCAGCGTGGTGGTGATCCGGGCGCCGGTCATGCCGAACGGGTGGCCCAGCGCGATCGCGCCGCCGGAGACGTTCAGCTTGTCCTCGTCGATCTTCAGCTCCCGGGCCGAGCCGAGCACCTGCACCGCGAACGCCTCGTTGATCTCGACCAGGTCGATGTCGTCGATGGTCTTGCCCGCCAGCGCCAGCGCGCGCTTACAGGCCTCGATCGGACCCAAGCCCATGATCTCCGGCGACAGGCCGGACACGCCGGTGGACACGATCCGCGCCAGCGGCGTCAGGCCGAGTTCCTTGGCCTTGGTGTCGCTCATGACGACCAGCGCGGCGGCGCCGTCGTTGAGCGGGCAGCAGTTGCCCGCGGTGATGGTGCCGTCCGGGCGGAACACCGGCTTCAGCGCGGAGACCGCCTCGTAGGTCACACCGGCGCGCGGGCCGTCGTCCTTGCTGACCACGGTGCCGTCCGGCAGCGTGACCGGGGTGATTTCCCGCTCGAAGAAGCCGTTCTCGATGGCCTCCTCGGCGCGGTTCTGCGAGCGCACGCCCCAGCGGTCCTGGTCCTCGCGGGTGATGCCGGTGGAGGTCGCCACGTTCTCGGCGGTCTGTCCCATCGCGATGTAGACGTCGGGAATCAGGCCGTCCTCGCGCGGGTCGTGCCAGATGCCCGCGCCGCCCTCCGCGGTCTTCGCGGTGCGCGCCTGCGCCTCGGCGAACAGTGGGTTCTGCGTGTTCGGCCAGCTGTCGGCGGAACCGTTCACGTACCGCGACACGGTCTCCACACCGGCGGAGATGAACACATCGCCCTCGCCGGCCTTGATCGCGTGGAACGCCATGCGGGTGGACTGCAGCGACGAAGCGCAGTAGCGGTGCACCGTGGTGCCGGGCACGAAGTCGTAGCCGAGCTGCACGGCGACGACGCGGGCGATGTTGAAGCCCTGCTCACCGCCCGGCGAGCCGCAGCCCAGGACCAGGTCGTCGATCTGGGCGGGGTCCAGGGCAGGCACCTTGTCGAGCGCTGCCCGCACAATCTGGGTGGTCAGATCGTCGGGCCGCAGATCGACCAGCGAGCCCTTGCGGGCACGGCCGATCGGGGAGCGTGCGGTCGAAACGATGACGGCCTCGGGCATGAGGACTCCTTGGGTCGGACGGTTCAGGCGAACCCCGTTGTTACTCGCGGGTTCGTACCGAATCTACGTCCCGTGGCCGAGTACCGGAAGCGTGTGTCCCGCCCAGTGCGTCCAGCAGCACCGGCAGCAATTGCGCCGCGGCCAGTTCGTAACCCGCGGCCGACGGGTGGAATCCGTCGGCGGCGAATAGCAGTTCGGGTGCGGCGCGGAACTCGGGAGCGAGCAGGTAGCCCATCCGCACCGAGTGCCCGCCCGCCACCGTCGTCGCCACGTGCTGCGCCTTGGCCAGCCGCGTGCTCCAGTTCTGCACGACGGTCCGTAGCGGCTGCGGGATGGCGGTCACGGTGCCGAGGTTCGGGCAGGTGCCGACCACCACCACCGCATCGGCGCGGCGCAACCGGGCGACCGCGGCGGCGAGCCTGCGCGCGGAGGCCCGGATCGAGTGCTTCTTGGTGACGTCGTTGGCGCCGACGAGGATGACCGCGGCATCCGGCGGCGCGCCCGCGACGAACATCGCGTCCACCTGACCGGCCAAGCCTTTGGAGGTGGCCCCGGAGATCGCTTTCGTGCTCAGGCGGATCCGCCGGCCGCTCGCCTCGGCGAGTCCGCGAGCCAGGCGAACGCCCGGCACATCGTCGGCCACCGTGCAGCCCAGGCCCGCCGCGGTGGAGTCGCCGAAGATCATCAGATGCAGGTCGGCGTGCTTGCCCGCACGCCACGGCTCGGGCTCCGCGCAGCCCGCGGTGTAGATGCCGTCGGCTTCCGGCGGCTTGGAGGTGTCCCGGCCGATCATCCCGCGCGCGACGCCCGCCTGCGCCATGAGCAGGCGGTAGGTCGCCAACCATGCGGTCCCCGCGCCGGAGCCGGCGAGTACGGCAGCCGCCCCGGTCATCGCCGCGGTGCGCCAGCGAAACTGAGGTGCGCTCACGCCAGAGATTTTACGAGAATCCCGCGTGGCACCCGGATCGGCTGACGTCAGCCCGGGACCACGAAGCTGCCGCGCGCGGGGATGCTCGCCGCGTCGGTGGAGACGGTGACCTCGACGAGGCCGGGGCCGGTGTCCTGGAACAGCGCGTACTGGATGCTGCCGTAGATGCCGGTGACCACGACGTTGTCGTAGCTGCCCGTCGCCCCGGTGGTGACATTGCGCCAGGCCACGGTGGTGCGGACCTCGCACAGCGGTGCCAGCGGGTAGATGCCGGGCCCGATACCGTTCACGGGGAGCGCGCGAACGTTGAGGATGGCGCGCCCCGGCCATTCGGGACCGGTGTCGGCCCAGGTGCGGATGCTGGTCCAGCACAGACCGCCGCGCGCCAGCGTCGGCACCTGCGGGAATTCGACGGTCGCCGCTCCCGCCTGCGCGCCGGCTCCGACCACTAGAGCCAGCGCCGATCCGGCCAGAAGCGTTGCGGCGCGGGCGATGTTCGGCTGCCTCATGGCAGCGATCCTAAGGCCGCGGGCGCCGGTTCGCGCGCACGCCGAGGCCACTGCGCGCGGCGTGCGCGAACTCACAGTTAGTGCGTCTGCAACTATGGGGGCCATGCGCATCGCGGATCATGTCGTGGATCTCATCGGCAACACGCCGCTGGTCCGGTTGAACTCGGTCGTGGGACCGAACGCGGGGCTGGTCGCGGCCAAGATCGAATACCTGAACCCGGGCGGCAGCTCCAAGGACCGGATCGCGGTGAAGATGATCGACGCCGCCGAGCAGTCCGGGAAACTGCGGCCGGGCGGCACCATCGTCGAGCCCACCTCCGGCAACACCGGCGTCGGCCTCGCCCTGGTCGCGCAGCAGCGCGGCTACAACTGCGTGTTCGTCTGCCCCGACAAGGTGAGCGAGGACAAGCGCAACGTGCTGCGCGCGTACGGCGCAGAGGTCGTGGTCTGCCCGACCGCGGTGCCGCCGGACCACCCGAACAGCTACTACAGCGTCTCCGACCGCCTGGTCCGGGAGATCGACGGCGCCTGGAAGCCCGACCAGTACTCCAACCCCGGCGGTCCGGCCAGCCACTACGAGACCACCGGCCCGGAGATCTGGCGCGACACCGACGGCAAGGTCACCCACTTCGTGGCTGGTGTCGGCACCGGCGGCACCATCACCGGGACCGGCCGCTACCTGAAGGAGGTCTCCGGCGGGAAGGTCCAGATCATCGGCGCCGATCCGGAGGGCTCGGTGTACTCCGGCGGCACCGGGCGGCCGTACCTGGTCGAGGGCGTCGGCGAGGACTTCTGGCCGTCGGCCTACGATCCCGCCGTGCCGGACGAGATCATCGCGGTCTCCGACGCGGACTCCTTCGACATGACCCGCAGGCTGGCCCGCGAGGAGGGCCTGCTGGTCGGTGGGTCCTGCGGCATGGCGGTCGTCGCGGCCGTCGAGGTCGCGCGACGCGATCCGGACGCGGTGGTCGTGGTGCTGCTGCCGGACGGCGGTCGCGGCTACCTGTCGAAGATCTTCAACGACGAATGGATGAGCTCCTACGGCTTCCTCCGCGAGCGGCTGGACGGCACAGCCGAGCCGCTCGTTGGTGACGTGCTGCGCGGCAAATCCGGCGCGCTGCCGGACCTGGTGCACACCCACCCGTCGGAGACGCTGCGTGACGCGATCGAGATCCTGCGCGAGTACGGCGTGTCCCAGATGCCCGTGGTCGGCGCGGAGCCGCCGGTCATGGCGGGCGAGGTCGCGGGCAGCGTGTCCGAACGCGATCTGCTGTCGGCGGTCTTCGAGGGCCGGGCCCACCTGACCGATTCGGTGGCCCAGCACATGAGCCCCTCGTTCCCGCTGATCGGTTCGGGCGAGCCCATCTCCGCCGCGACGAAGGCACTCTCGGACACCGACGCGCTGATGGTCGTCGAAGACGGCAAACCGGTCGGCGTGATCACCCGCCACGACCTGCTCGGCTTCCTCAGCACGGGCAGCCTCGGGAAGTAGGCGGACACCGACCGCTCCGGACAGCGGTGCCATAGCGCCGACTCGCCGTATCGCCCAGGGCAGTACGGCGAGCGGAGCGCTTCTGGGCTGTCGGCCTAGGCCGGTCTTCTGTCGCGCACCGTTTCGCGCACGCCGCCGGTGATCAGGTCGGTCCATTCGTCGGCCAGCAGGGCCAGTCGGTACCAGGCGGCGTGCACCCGCGCGTCGGACACCTTTTCGGCGGTGTGCAACAGGTGACTGGCGTGGACGTGCGCGGCGGCCATACGGTCGACGGTGGCGCCGACGGATTCGGCGCGCAGATGGTCGGTCGAACGCTTCCTCGGCAGCTGGTCGATCACCCACGCGTCGATGGTTGCGACCAATTCGGCTCGGCAGCAATCTATTCCGGCTGTGGCCAGTGGATCGCGGTGGCGCCGGCGATGCAGCGCGGCCAGCGTCGCGGCCCAGCCGAGCAGGGGGTGGTCTTTCGCCGGGTCACTCGGATGGCCGCCGAACGCGGCCACCAGTTCGCGCTGGTCCGGCAGTTGCCGGGCGATGCCGTGGGAGCGCCGGGGCAGATGGTCACGCACGAACATGGCAGGCTCCCGGTGCATCCGGAACCGACCACGGTGCGCGGGGATCGATCGTCAACGTGTGCATCTTCGCACCTCCGATGGTGTGGCGGTGGAGGCATCGCCCCAATGCCCATATCCCCCACTATCATCCGCATTCCCCTTGGCCTGACGGTGACGCCCATATGGCACCTGAATGACGAGAGGTAACAATCCTCTACCTATCCCGCCAGGAACTCGTGTGAGGCCGGACTTCAAAACCTGGGCACCGCGGGCTCTGTGCGAGAACGTGATTCGGGTCAGCCGGGCAAGAGGTGGTGGGACATGGCGAAGACGGCGGCACCCGCTCGGGTGCGGTGGCCGGTCTTGGCGCGCAAAGCGGTGAGATGGTTGGTGACGGTGCGTTCGGGGAGAAGCAGCTCGGCGGCGATCTCCCGGCCGCAGCGGCCGCGAGCCGACAGGCGCAGGACGTCGATCTCGGTTACGGAGAGGCCGTGGCCCGCGAGGTCGGTGTGGTCGGCGGCGGCCGCGATCACGGCGGCACAGGCGTCACCGTCGAGGCGGCCCGCGGCGACTTCGGCGCCGAGGTGCGCCGCGGCTTCCTCGGGACGGGCGGCACGACGATAGGGCCGCGCCTCGGTCCGGGCCGCGAAGACGTCCGCGGCCGCGAGTAATCGGGCCCCCGCCGAAGCGTCCTGCTCACCGCGGGGGTAGCCACTGCCGTCGAGCCGTTCGTGGTGCCCTGCCGCGAGATCGGCCAGATCCGCCAGCCCGGGGCAGCGGCGCAGAATACGTTCGGTCCAATAGCTGTGCAGCCGAACGCGTTTCCAGTCCAACGGTCCGAGCGGGCCGCCGCGGTCCCAGACTGTGCTGGGGACCGCGGCCCGGCCGAGATCGTGCAGCAGTGCGGCGGCGCGCAGTGCCGCCCGGTCGTCGGCGGGCACGCCCATCCGGGTGGCGGCGGCATCGGCCAGCCCGGCCACGTGCGCCGAATGGCCCAGGAGATAACGGCCTTTCAAGTCGACGACCATGGCCAGTGCGTGGCCGGGCCGGTCGAGTTCGGCGAACGGAAGCGTAGCCGGCGGCCCCGGCTCCGCGGCGAGAACGGCGGCGAGCAGGTCGGGGACGTCGAGCACCGCGCGGATGGGCTCGGCGTCACAGACGGCGACCAGGTCGGGGTCGAGGTGCCCACCGGCCCGTCGCCGCAATTCGTCGAGGACGGCATTTCGCCGGCTCGCCACAGTGCCCGGTCCGGGCCGTGCCGGGTCGCGCCCGGCCTCATCCGCCCGATGCCCGTTGCCTTCGTGCGCGACGCTGCGATCCACCCGTGGGACGGTCGCGGGCTCCGCGCCGATCCCGTCGAGCGCGAGCACCGCCTGTTCGGCCACGTGCAGGATCCGTCCGGTGAGCGAAATGGCTTCGCCGCGTAGCTGGTTGGGCGCACCGAGCCCGTCCCAGCGTTCCTCCACCTCGGTCAGTGCGCGGACGGCGGCATCCGGCAGGCCCAGTCGCGACCCGAGCGTCCGGACGATCTCACTCGATGAACGCAGGGCTTGCGGGGCGCCGGCCCGCACCTGCGCCACGAACCGATTACGCAGCGCCGATTGGGCGGCGGGCGACCAATTGCCGAATCGGCGCAGCTGCGCGGTGAAGACGGTGGAATCACCGGGATCGAGCACATGGCATGCGCGTTGGAAGGCGATGTCGTCGACATAGGACTCCGCGTTCTCCGAGGCGCGGCCGGTACATCCGAGGGCGGCGAGCAGTGCGGCGTGGAACACCGCTCGGCGCTCGGCGTCCGGCAGCCCGATCCGCTCGGCGAGGTGGGTGGCGACCAGGCAGGTGGCCAGCCCCTTTCCGAAGGGCATTCCGGTGGCGAGATCGGTGGTCAGCGACAGTGCCGCGAGGACCTCGGCGGCGCGGATCGACGACATGCACCGACAGTAGTGTCCGTTCGCGGCGCGCGCAGGACCAATTCGGTTCTCCTGAACCGTAATCCGCGCCGGATCACACCACTGGATCGAGCCCGCACCGGATCGGCCGCAGGACGGCCGGTGGGCGCCGATGGACCGATTTCGGGCGCCCGAGCGCAATGAACATAATTTGGCAACTTATTCGCAAATCGCGTTGACCAGTGAAGTCTCAGAGGTATAACCGGGCAGTATGTAATGGTGGCAAACGCCATGTGGTGGACGGATAGCGAAGGGAAGGTAATGCGCACCTCCAGTTCGGCTATCGATTATCAGCAGGGATTATCCGACGTGTGGAGTTCGGTGGCGCGGTTCGTGCCGCAACTCGCCGGGTTCCTCGTGATCCTGCTCATCGGCTGGCTGGCCGCCAAAGCGGTCGCCGGCCTCGTGGGCAAGGCGCTGGAGCGGGTCGGTTTCGACCGCCTCGCCGAACGCGGCGGGATCCGGCAGCTGCTGGCACGCAGCCGCTACGACGCCCGCGATCTGCTGGCGAAGCTGGCGTACTACGCGATCTTGTTGCTCGCGCTGCAGCTGGGCTTCGGCGTCTTCGGGCCCAATCCGGTGAGCGACACCATCGACGGCATCGTTTCCTGGCTGCCCAAGGCGGGCGTCGCGATCGTCATCCTGGTCGTCGCCGGCGCGGTCTCCCACGCGACGCGCGACAGGGTCGGCAGCCTGCTCGGCGGCCTGTCCTACGGCGCGATGCTCGGCCGGATCGCGGCGGTGTTCGTCTGGGGTATCGGCATCGTGGCGGCGCTGAACCAGATCGGCGTGGCCACCTCCGTCACGCTGCCGATCCTCATCACGGTGCTCGCCACCATCGGCGGCATCCTGGTGGTCGGCCTCGGCGGCGGCATGATCCGTCCGATGCAGCAACGCTGGGAGAACTGGCTCGGCGAGCTGGAGGAGGAGATGCCCGCGGTGCGCGGGCATGCCGCGGCCTATCAGCGCGGCCGCTCGGACGCAGCTCGTGAGCAGCTGTGGATGGATCAGCAAGCGGCGCGGGGGCAGCAGTGGGACGACCGGCCGGACCTCGGCGCGGAATGGCAGTGGGACCGGCGGGTCGACCGAGGGGATGGCGGGCCGTGGCAGGACGGTCCGGGGCGGCAACGGCACCAGCACGGTGCCCGAACCCGCGGGCAGCTCTGGGGCGACGGGGCGAGGTCCGGCGGCGCCCACCCGCCGTCGCGGGAGTACTTCGACCTCCCCGACGAGGATGATTTCCGTTAGAGCAGCAATTGTTCAGTTTTCCTCGACGCCCATCGCACTTCTCAGCTTGGCCGCTATTCCAGCGATATTCAGCAAATATTCATGCGAAACGGGGTGTCAACGGAAAGCATTCGCGTCGGTCAAGGCTCGGCCGAGCACCAGTTGATGCACCTCCGCGGTGCCTTCGTAGGTGAGCACCGACTCCAGATTGTTCGCATGGCGAAGCACGGGGTAGTCGAGTGTGATGCCGTTGGCGCCGAGGATGGTGCGGCATTCGCGGGCGATGGCGATGGCCTCGCGCGTGCTGTTCAGCTTGCCCGCGCTCACCTGCTCCGGTGTCACCACACCGCGGTCCTTCAGCCGCCCGATGTGCAGCGCGAGCAGTTGACCCTTGCCGAATTCCAGCGCCATGTCGGCCAGCTTGGCCTGGGTGAGCTGGTAGGCGGCCAGCGGCTTGTCGAACACCTCGCGGGTCCTCGCGTACTCGATGGTGGATGCCAGGCACTCGCGTGCCGCACCGAGCGCGCCGAAGACGATGCCGAAGCGCGCCTCGCTCAGGCATGCCAGCGGGGAGGCCAGCCCCCGTGAGCGCGGCAGCACCGCGTCGGCGGGCAGGCGCACGTCGTCGAAGTCCAGTTCCGCGGTGACCGACGCGCGCAGCGACAGTTTGCGACGCATTTCCCGCGCCGTGAACCCGGGCGTCCCCGCGGGCACCAAGAATCCGCGGATCACCTGCTTGCCCTCGTCCTCGGTCTGCGCCCAGACCACCGCGACGTCGCTCACCGACCCGTTGGTGATCCACATCTTCGAACCGTTCAAAACCCAGTCCGCGCCCTCGCGCTTCGCCCTGGTGCGCATGCCGCCCGGATTCGAGCCGAAGTCGGGTTCGGTCAGCCCGAAGCAACCGAGCGCGCGGCCCGCGGCCAGCTCCGGCAGCCACTGCTGCTTCTGTTCCTCCGAGCCGAATTCGTAAATCGCGGTCATCGCGAGCGATCCCTGCACCGAGACCATGCTGCGCACGCCCGAGTCGACCGCCTCCAGTTCCTGGCAGGCCAGGCCGTAGGTGGTCGCCGACATGCCCGCGCAGCCGTACCCCTCCAGATGCATACCGAGCAGTCCCAGCTCGCCCAGTTCCGGGGCGAGTTCGCGGGCCGGGAAGGTGCCCGTCTCGAACCACTCCGCGATGTGCGGACGCAGTCGCCGGGCCGCGAAGGCCGCGACGGTGTCCCGGATCTCGCGCTCGTCCTCGGACAGCAGTGCATCGGTGGCGAACAGTTCTTCCACGGTGACCATGGACTCAGCCTAGAGGGGGCGGTTCGCGTGAGACCGAACTCACCTCCGCCGTATCGGCACAGTATTTCCGGCCCATCGACGACATCGATGTAACTCGATCGGATCGAAGGGCCGGATTCCGTGATGCCGATGCCTTTGTGGGGGTTTGTCCGATTCTCCTGCGCACGCGGCCGCGATATGCACACACCGGGAAGTTGCCTGGGAATCGCCCCGATTAGGCTGGCCCTCATGAGCGAGCTGGGATTCTCCACACGGGCCGTGCACGCCGGGTATGAACCCGATCCGCAGACCGGCGCGGTGAATGTGCCCATCTACGCGAGTTCGACGTTCGCCCAGGACGGCGTGGGCGGTCTGCGCGGCGGTTTCGAATACGCCCGCACCGGCAACCCGACGCGGTCGGTGCTGGAGGCGAACCTCGCCGCGCTGGAATCGGGCCGCTACGGCCGGGCGTTCGCGTCCGGTATGGCCGCGACCGACTGTGCGCTGCGCGCCACGCTGCGTCCGGGCGATCACATCGTGATCCCCGACGACGCCTACGGCGGCACCTTCCGGCTGATCGACAAAGTCTTCAGCCAGTGGGGGATCGAGCATTCGCCCGCGCACGTCTTCAACCTCGACGAGATGCGTGCGGCGATCCGGCCGAACACCAAGCTGGTGTGGGTCGAAACCCCGACCAACCCGCTGCTGAGCATCGGCGACATCCCGGCGCTGGCCGAAGTCGCGCACGCGGCGGGCGCGAAGCTGGTCGTCGACAACACTTTCGCCACCCCCTATCTGCAGCAGCCCTTGCTGCTCGGGGCCGACATCGTGGTGCACTCCACCACCAAGTACCTCGGCGGCCACTCCGACGTCATCGGCGGCGCGCTGATCACCGACGATCCGGAACTCGACGCGGCATTCGCCTTCCTGCAGAACGGCGCGGGCGCGGTTCCCGGCCCGTTCGACGCTTTCCTCACGCTGCGCGGCATCAAGACTCTCGCGCTGCGGATGGACCGGCACTGCGACAACGCCGAAACCCTCGCCGAGTTCCTGTCCCGGCATCCGTCGATCTCGCAGGTGATCTACCCCGGTCTGCCGGAGCACCCTGGCCATGCCGTCGCAGGCAAGCAGATGCGCCGATTCGGCGGGATGATCTCGGTGCGGCTGCACGGCGACGTCGAAGCCGCGCGCAAGTTCTGCTCGCGGACCGAAGTGTTCACCCTCGCCGAATCGCTGGGCGGTATCGAGTCGTTGATCGAGCATCCGGCCGCGATGACGCACGCCTCCACCGAGGGGTCCGACCTGGAGGTGCCCGCGGACCTGGTGCGGCTCTCGGTCGGTATCGAGGATGTCAGCGACCTGCTCGCGGACATCGAGCAGGCATTGAGCTAGGTTCACAGACATGAGGAAGCGGCCGCACCCGATGCTCGGGCGCGGCCGCTCGTGTCCGCGGGGGTATCGGCCGGGCGCGGGGCCGCGGCCGAGTGCATCAGCTGTGGTAGGGCTCGGCGCTGATCAGGGTGACCTTCATCGTGTTGCCGTTGGGCAGGGTGTATTCCCTGGTCTCGCCGACCTTGGCGTCGATGAGCGCGCCGCCGAGCGGGGAGCTCGGCGAGTAGGTCTCCAGCTTCGAATCGCTGAGACCCTCCTCGCGGGTGGCGATCAGGAAGGTTTCGGTGTCCGTTTCGTCGCCGTCGTAGTAGACCTTGACGACCGACCCGGGAAGCGCGACGCCGGACTTGGTCGGTGCGACGCCGACCTTGGCGTTGTTCAGCAGCTCCTGCAGCTGGCGAATGCGCGCCTCCTGCTGACCCTGCTCCTCGCGGGCGGCGTGGTACCCGCCGTTCTCCTTGAGGTCGCCCTCTTCCCGGCGTTCGTTGATCTCGGCGGCGATGACCGGACGGTTGGCGATGAGCGCGTCGAGTTCGCTCTTGAGCCTGTCGTGCGACTCCGGGGTCAGCCAGGTCACTTGCGTCTCAGTCATCTCGATCACTCCCTAGTAGTTGTTCCCGGCAGGCCGGGATTCCCTGAGCACTGGCGTGTACCCACCCGGAAGCGGGCATGCACCAGTCGACGGCTAGAGCGATCCTGGGAAGTTCATCGAACCCCGACAGGCCCTGGTCGCGGGCAAGCTCGCAAGCCCGAACCGTCAGCGCTGGCCGCCAATGCAGCAAACACGGCTCCGAGCCCCGGAACCGTGTATCACGCCATTTTAGCATGATTCACAAATGTGCAGGTCGGAGTTGATTTCGTGGGCAGGTCGCCGGTAAATGCGCGGAAATCAGCCAGCTCGTAGGTAGCCGGGTACCCGATCGCTGCACGCGTACACACTGCCCGACGCGGGCCGCGCGGACGAGCGCACAACGGTGGTCAGCTCCACCGTCCCGCTGCTCGACGGTTCGATCAGCACTTCGCGGCGGCCGAGTTCGGAGCCGTCACGCGCCATCGCGCGGACGAAACACACCACCGGCCGCTCCGGATCGGCCCGGGTGACCTTGAGCCGGATGGTCATGGTCGAGTCGTCGACGACGACATAGCCGAGCTGCTCGGCCTCGATATCCTCCGGCCCGTACTTCTGGTAGCCGAGGTAGGCCACGCCGAGGCCGGCGAGTACCACCAGCACGCCGAGCACCGGCACGATCCAGCGGCGCGGCGTGCGGGGCCGGGTGCCGTACCGGTCGGCCGGAGGTCGGCCCGTGGACGCCGCCGTGGCCTTCGCGGCACCGCCGGGCTCCGGCGCGGGCTGGCTCATGGTGGTCGCTCCCGGGGGGTACGTCGGAACAAATGTCGGTCGAATGGAACTATAGGTAACGAAGCCCCGACACCCGCGACCGAGAGCGACGGAGAACGAGACGTGAGTGGCCTTCGCCTCATGGCGGTGCACGCCCACCCAGACGACGAATCCAGCAAGGGTGCCGCGACGACCGCCCGCTACGCCGACGAAGGACACGACGTCCTCGTCGTGACGCTGACCGGCGGAGAGCGCGGAAGCATCTTGAATCCGGCCATGGACACCCCCGGCGTCCTGGACCGGATTCACGAGATCCGCCGCGAGGAGATGGCCGCCGCGGCTCACGCGCTCGGCGTGCGCCAGCACTGGCTGGGATTCGTCGACTCGGGGCTGCCCGAGGGCGACCCGCTGCCGCCGCTGCCCGAGGGCAGTTTCGCGCTGGTTCCGCTGGAGGAGGCCACCGAGGCCCTGGTGCGCGTGGTACGCGAGTTCCGGCCGCACGTGATGACCACCTACGACGAGACCGGCGGCTACCCGCACCCCGACCACATCCGCTGCCACGAGGTGTCGATGGCGGCGTTCGAGGCGGCCGGGGATCCCGAGCGCTTCCCCGACGCGGGGGAGCCGTGGACGCCGCTCAAGCTGTACTACGACCACGGCTTCAGCATGCGGCGGATGGAAGCGTTCGCCGCGGAGTACGAGCGTCTCGGCGAACCGTTCCCGATGCAGGAATGGCTGGACCGGATGCGCAAGTACGCGGCCGAGCGTGGTGACATGTTCGCCCGGATCACCACCCAGATCGAGTGCGCCAAATACTTCCCGCAGCGCGACGACGCGTTGCGCGCGCACGCGACGCAGATCGACCCGAACGGCGCGTTCTTCGCCGTTCCGCTGGAGATGCAGCAGCGGTTGTGGCCGACCGAGGAGTTCGAACTGGCCAAGACCCGGGTGCGCACCGAACTGCCGGAGACCGACCTGTTCGCGGGCATCGAGGACGAGCGGTCGTGACGCTGGTCCTGCTCGCCCAGACGCCCGGGACGCCGACCGGCCCCGAGTTCGGCAAGGCGTCGCCGCTCGGTCTGGTCCTCGTCCTGCTCCTGCTCGCGGGAACCTTCCTGCTGATCCGTTCGATGAACCGGCACATCAAGGGCCTGCCCGCGACTTTCGAGCCCGAGCACCCCGAACCGGACCAGGAGGCCGACGAGGGGACCGAGCACGGCATCACCCGTCGTGCCGAAGGGACCGAAGGCGCCGGCCCGGACGGGCGCGCCGAATCGGGTTGACCGGGCACTAAAGCCCGCTGAGCTGCTCTTTGTTACTTCTCCGCACTCTCTTTCGTCAATGCGGTAGTCGCGGCACGAACCACGGCCCGCCCCCAGGACGGCCGGCTCCGCATTCGTCGCTCGCGTCTGCATCGAACGCTGAGAGTCAGGACGAGCAATGACATTCGACGAACTGCGCGCCGCGCTGCCCGGTCGCGTGCTGGTGGCCGGTGACGAGGGTTTCCAGACCGCGGCCCGGCCGTGGACGACGACGGTCACCCAGCCGGTGGCCGCGGTGGTGTCGGCCGGTGACGCCGGCGATATCGCGACCGTGGTCCGGTACGCGGGCCGCGTGGGCGCGCCGGTGGTGACCCAGCCGACCGGTCACGGCGCGTCCGGCGGAGTGCCCGACGCGATCCTGTTGCGCACCGGGCAGTTGAACGGCATCGAGATCGACGCCGAGCGGCGCGTGGCGCGCGTCGGCGCCGGTGTGGCCTGGGGCCGGGTGCAGGCCGCCGCCGCCAGGCACGGGTTGACCGGCCTGGCCGGCAGCAACCCGGTGGTCGGCGTCACCGGCTACACCCTCGGTGGCGGTATGAGCTGGTTCGGCCGCAAGCACGGCTGGGCCGGTGACGCCGTGCGCGCGTTCGAGGTCGTGGACGCCGAGGGCGCGAAGCGGCGGGTCACCGCCGAGGACGATCCGGACCTGTTCTGGGCGCTGCGCGGCGGCGGGGGCGACTTCGCCGTGGTCACCGCGCTCGAGTTCGACCTGTTTCCCGCGCCGGAGCTGTTCGGCGGCCGCATGCTGTGGCCCGAAGCGCGGATCCGCGAGGTCTTCGACGTCTTCCAGGAGATCACCGCCGCCGCGCCCGATGAGCTGAGCGTGTGGTTCCAGCGGTTGCAGATCCCGGACGCACCGCCCATGGTCGGCCTGGACGCGGTGTACCTCGGCGATCCGGACCACGGGCGTACGTTGCTCGCGCGGCTGGACGCCATCGGGGATCCGATTCTCGACAAGCGCGGCGTTTTCGGGCCCGCCGACATCGGCGCGGTCACCGGCGAACCTACGGACCCGAGCCCGTCGCTGTCGCGTGCCGAGCAGCTCACCGATCTCGGCGACGCCGTGGTAAAAACCCTGATCGACGAGCCGGTCGCACCGCTGGCGAACGTGCAGATCCGGCACCTGGGCGGTGCCTTGGCCGAAGCCAGGCCGGACGGGGGCGCGCGTGGCCCGATCGCGGAGCCATACCTGCTCTACTGCCTCGGCCTCGGACTGCCGCACCTCACCGACGCGGTTACGGCGCGGCGCACCGCGCTCGTCGACGCGGTGAGCGGGCAGATCAGCGGCCGCAAGCCGTACACCTTCCTCACGCCCGGCGAAACCGCTTCGGCCGCTTTCGATTTAGCGACGCTCGCCCGGCTGCGCGAGATCAAGCGGGCCCGGGACCCGCACGGCGTCATCCGGGCCAACTATCCGGTGCTCGGATAGACCGACGGCGACGGGGCCGAGACCGTCTGGTGGTCTCGCCCCCGCCGCAGCTCAGAAGGGCCAGTCGGCGTCGCGGCCCGCCTCCAGCAGCGGGATCATCCGGAACGCCGCGTCGGTCAGGCCGCCGAAGGTGTGCCGGTACGCAGTGCCGCCGGGGGCGTGCCCGTAGCGGTAACCCGCCAGGTTCCAGGTGTAGAGCGGCACCCGGCCGGGCAACGCCTGGCCGACGTCGCCGTCGTGCGCCTGCTCGTCGGTCAGGATGACGACCCGGTCGTGGCCCGCGTAGTGCTCACGCACCGCCGTGGCCGTGTCGGTTCCCCAGCCGAGGAAGTAGCCCTCCTCATGCCACCGCCGCACCGCCGCGAGCACCGGCTCGGCGCGCCGCCGCGGAAAAGCCAGGCTGCCGGGACGGGTGCGGCCCTTCCAGGTGCCACCGGGGCTGGAGTACGACACCACGTCCGCCTGCGCGCAGCGCCGGGCGAGCGCGAGGCCGAAGAGGGCGGCGGCGTCCCAGCGTGCCAGCTCGCCGTCCTTGGCGAACCCGGCTCGCATCGAGCCGGAGGTGTCCACCAGCACCAGCGTCCGTCCGGGCAGGGCGGGCACGGCGGCCAGCGAGTGACCGAGCGCCTGTTCGAGCGCGTGGCCCCAGCGCAGCGACGGCGCGGCCCGGTACGCCGACAGGAACCGCATCGGTAGTTGCCGCGAGCGGGCCACCTGGTGCTGGTCGGCGAGTTCGGCGGCTACGTCCGCGGCCACCGCGTCGCTCACCCCGGCCTGGTCGAAGTTGCGCAGGTTGCGCAGCTTGGCCATGTAGCCCATGGTCGGGATCAGCGCCTCCCACACCGCCGCGTCCATCGGACCTTGCAGCCAGCCCGCGACCGCCTCCCAGGTCATGCCCGCCGCGCGCAGCGTGGCGCGGGCCCGCTCGGGGTCGTCGAACAGCGCGCGGCGCTGCCCGGCCGGACGCGCCATCAGCTCCGCACGAGCCCGAAGCACGGCCAGGGTGGTGTTCGGCGCGCTCTCACGGCCGTACCGCCGGTCCAGCGCGTGTGCGAACAACGCACCTTGCCAGGGCTTGTCGGCCGCGGGCGCGGGATGGGTCAGCTGCAACACGTCGGCGAACCGGAATGCTCGTGCGGCGCTGTCCCACTTGAGCAGGGCGCGCTCGTCGTACAGGCGGCGTACGGCGTCGGCGATGCCGCGCTTGACCGGCTTGGGCAGCGCGCGCCCGTGTGCCGCGGTCCAGTAGGCGAGCAGTTCTCCCGGCTCGTCGGCGCGCTGCAAGACCGAGTCGATCACCTGCCGCGACATTCCCGCCGCGTCCGCGTCCAGCCGCGCCTTGGCGAACTCGGCGGCGCCGGCGATCGCGGCACTGCGCATGTTCGCCTCGGTGCGCAGCCAGCGCAGGAAGCGTGCGGTCCATTCCGGGTCGGCGAGCGTCGTCCGGCGCACCAGCGCGCCGTAGCGGTCGTCGCGCTGACCGGCGGACTCGTAGAAGGTGTGCTCGCCGGCCATGTTCGTGACGGCGAGCAGGAACAGCTCGCTCTGTGGGGTGCGCGCGTATCCCGCGCCGCCCTCGAACGTGCGGCCGGTGGGCCGGGTTTCGCTGGTCACCGGTGAAGTCGCGCCGGGGCGCGCGAAGTTGAACTTGCTCATTCTTCCCCCAGTCGTACGCGGGGACACACGCAGCGCATCGGCCCGAGATCGAAACCTTCTGCGGCGCACCAGTCGACGCGGGCGCGGATCGGCCCGCTCGTGGAAGTAGCCGTGAAGTCGCACCGGGCCGGTGCGTGCGATGCCCCCCGAGATGATCGTTCGTCCGCGGCTTTCCCAAGGGATCGTGGTCGAGAAGTAGCCGCCGACTTCGCACCGGGAGGTGCGATGGAGTTGTGGCGCACCCGGTGAATTCCGGATGCACGAGAAACTGTAGCGAGACCGAACCTTGTGTCGCAGCTTATTTTTCGCGAGATGTCCGAGAAAGGCGGCCACGGCATGCTCGCCGTATCGAGCGACCGAAATTGCTTCGGCAGGAGTTGAACCCGAAGTAGCCGTAGCCTGCGCACCGGACACGCACCGCGATTTCATTCGAGCGAACCGGTCCGAGATCGTATTCGGGCCACGGACATGCCCCCCGTGCTCGCCATTACACTACCGCCTCGCGGACGGTCCGGATTCGAACCGGAACTTGTGGGTCCCGAAGTAACCGTGGTCCGCGCACCGGGCCGGTTCGCGCGTGTGCTGGTCGCGCTGTTGTACACCCGAGATCGAAATCGGCGACGGTACGTACCGCTCTGCCATTGAGCTACCGGACCGTGAGGGCCCGGGCGGGACTCGAACCCGCAACCTGTCCATTAGAAGTGGAAGTATCCGTTGCCTGCGCACCGGGTGCATCGCCGAGCTTAGCGAGCGCGTTCGCCTCGCGCATCCGAATAATGTCCGGAGTCCCGAGAAGCACACTGCCGGCAACTATTCTGGCGCACTGTGCTGTTCGCATTACCGCGCACTTGTCGGCTCCCTGTGTTACCAATTCAGCCAAACCGCTCGACCGAAGGAAGCTCATGGACAACGTGATCGGACAGATCGACCGCGCATTGGATGCAACCGGAGCGATCGTCGCCGCCGTGGGACGAGCGGATCTGGCAGGGCCGACGCCGTGCCGGGGGTGGGATGTCCGCGCCGTGCTCAACCACACCGTGGGCGGCATGCACATCTTCGCGGCCGCGCTGAGCGGCACGGATGCGGGCGCCGAACACGAATCCGACTGGCTCGGCGGTGATCCGCAGGGCGCGTACGCCGCGGCGGCGGAGGTGGACCGCGCCGCCTGGCACCGGCCCGACGCGCTGGACGGCACGGTGGGCATTTCGCTCGGCGAACTGCCCGGCCCCGCGGCGGCGCTGGTGCATCTCACCGAGGTTCTCGTGCACGGAGTCGATATCGCGGTGGCCATCGATCGGCCGGAGCTCGCCGACGACGAGCTATGTGGCGAACTGCTCGCCACCATGCAAGCCATGGGAGGCATCGATACTTTCCGCGGCCCCGGCGTTTTCGGCCCAGAAGTCGCCGTCGCCGACGACGAACCGGCACACCGCCGGTTGTTGGCGTATGTGGGTCGAGAAGTGCTCGCCAGAACCGCCTAGTCGGCGGAACGAGCCCCCATCCGGCGTGGCAGGGGGCATGCGCACTTCACCCGGTTGCCGGTAATTCTCCACAGGTCGCCGCCGACACCCGCTCCGAGTGCGTGGACTGAGATAATTCGCAGCCGGAATATTCGAGCGATAACCGTCATTCGTCTTCATCGTGCGGGAGCGGCCGAACCGGAATCGGTCGCTCCCGCACGGCGCATCGGGCGCCCGAGATCTGGGCGGCGACGGATTACCGGCCCGAGTGAATCGAGCCCGACGGATCCGAAGACCCTGCCGTGGACAGCTCTACCGATTGAGCTACCGGATCGATCCGATCCGGACGGGACTCGAACCCGCAACCAATCCAGTGAATACGGAAGTATCCGTTGCCTGCGCACCGGGCGTGGATAGGACTGTATCCGGTCGATTCGAGAACCCGCAGCTCATTTTCTATCCGTCCGGCGCAACCAGGTAGCGCAGAATGGTTTTGCCTGATCACTCGGTGGTCTGCGTCGAGCGGACAGGTGGATCTCGTGGCGGTGATCACCCTTCGGCCGTCATGCAGGAGTCCATGCGCGCCGAGTTTCCGGTGCGGGCGCGTATGAGCCCACCCGCTGCGCTCGAGTCGGGTCGCGCACGGTGAGCCGTTCGAAGGTCGTGCCGGTGTCGGCGGTTACCGCCTCCGGCCTGCGGATGAGCAAGCTTCCACCGCCACCGTTCGCGCGGCGGTGGACCCAACCACGACCCTCGGGCTTCGGCACGACGAAGTTCTGCCCACGGCCTTCTTCGCCCCGTAGGCCGCCTGGTGGAGGGTTCACCGCGGTAGCGAAGGGTGGACACGCCGGCTCGCTCGGCCGTGAGTGGCGAATGTCGGAACCGCCGACTGTGTGTCCACTCCGCAGTAGTGCTAGTCGGTTGGCACCAGCGCTCTTCGTCCTGCGATCCTGTCGTCTCCCCGCAGGAGAGCCGAGACCACCGGCTGTGCTGCCCGCATGGCGCGTGGATGGGCCGTACGGTGGAGCCATGAACCGGCTCGGAGAGGCGACGTCCCCGTACCTGCGCCAGCATGCGGACAACCCGGTGCACTGGCGGGAGTGGGATGCCGAGGCACTGGCCGAAGCGCGCGAGCGGGACGTGCCCGTCCTGCTCTCGGTGGGGTACGCGTCCTGTCATTGGTGCCACGTGATGGCGCACGAGTCGTTCGAGGACGCGGACACGGCCGAGCAGATGAACGACAACTTCGTCTGCGTGAAGGTCGACCGGGAGGAGCGGCCCGATCTGGACGCGGTGTATATGAACGCCACGGTCGCGATGACAGGTCAGGGCGGCTGGCCGATGACATGCTTCCTGACCCCCGACGGCGAACCGTTCTACTGCGGCACCTACTACCCGAAGCTGCCGCGCGGCGGCATGCCGTCGTTCACCCAGTTGCTCACCGCGATCAGCCAGACCTGGCACACCCGCCGGGACGAGGTGATCCAGGCCTCCGCACAGGTGGCGGCGGCGCTGCGGGATCAGACGGCGGGACTGCCGGATACCGACCTGACGATCACCCCGGAGTTGCTCGCCCATGCCGTCGCCGCCGTGCTGCGCGACGAGGACGCCGAGCACGGCGGGTTCGGCGGCGCTCCCAAATTCCCGCCGTCGGCGCTGTTGGAAGGCCTGCTGCGGCATTGGGAGCGGACCGGTGAGCGCGCGGTGTTCGACGTGGCGGCCCGCACCGCCGAGGTGATGGCGCGAGGTGGCATCTACGACCAGCTGCGCGGCGGATTCGCACGGTATTCGGTCGACGCCGCCTGGCTGGTGCCGCACTTCGAGAAGATGCTCTACGACAACGCGCAGCTGCTGCGCGCCTACGCGCACCTGGCCCGGCGCACTACATCGGTGCTGCCGGAATCGTTGTCGCATCGGGTCACGCGGGAGACCGTACGTTTCCTGCTCGACGACCTGGGGACCGCCCAGGGCGGCTTCGCGTCGGCGCTGGACGCCGACACCCACTTGGAGCCCGGCGAACCCGGCGTCGAGGGCGCGACCTATGTGTGGACGCCCGCCGAGCTGGCCGGCGCTCTCGGCGCGATCGACGGTGGGTGGGCGGCCGAATTCTTCGGCGTCACCACCGCCGGGAACTTCGAACAGGGCACCTCGGTGCTGACCAGGTATACCGAGCCGACCACGGAGCAGGACACCGCGCGCCTGGAACGCGTTCGAGCGGCTCTGATCGCCGCCCGCGACCGCCGCCCGCAGCCGGACCGGGACGACAAAGTGGTCACCGCGTGGAACGGAATGGCGATCACCGCGCTCGCCGAAGCCGCGGCCGCGCTGGACGAGCCGCGGTGGGTCGCCGCCGCCGTCCGGTGCGCGCGCTTCCTGCTGACCGAGCACGTGGTGGACGGGCGGTTGCGGCGCGCCTCGCTCGGCGGCGTCGCCGGCGCCGCGCCCGGCATCCTGGAAGACCACGCCTGGCTGGTCACCGGGCTGCTCGCACTGCACCAGGCCACCGGCGAACTGGGCTGGCTGGAAGACGCGCAACGCTTGCTGGACATCGCGATCGAGCACTTCGCCGACCCGGACCAGCCGGGCGGCTGGTTCGACACCGCCGACGACGCCGAAACCCTCGTCGCGCGTCCCCGCGACCCGATCGACGGCGCCACGCCTGCGGGCGCCTCCGCACTGGCCGAAGCGCTGCTCACCGCGGCGGCCGCGAGCGACCCCGCACGTGCTGTTCGCTACCGCGAGCTCGCCGACCGCACCCTCGAGCGCGGCGCGATCGTGCTGGCGCGTGTGCCTCGTTCGGCTGGGCAGTGGCTCGCGGTCGCCGAGGCGGCACTGCGCGGTCCGTTGCAGGTCGCCATCGCCACCACCGAGCCGGCCGCCCACCCGGCCGAATTGCTCGCCGCGGCTCGGTCGGCCGCTCCGGGCGGTTCGGTCGTCCTCGCCGCTGCCCCGAACGCCGTCCCCCTCTTGGCCGACCGGCCCTTGGTTCACAACGCGGCAGCCGCCTATGTCTGCCGCGGGTCCGTCTGTGACCTTCCGGTCTCCACTCCGGACCAGCTCCGGGCGGCACTGCAACGGAACTAGCGGGAAGACGGGCGATCCGCCGCCGCAGGCTCCACCCCTCCATTGGTCCGTCGTCGGCGCCTCGGGCGCCAGAAGCGTGGCGCCAGATCCCCTTTGCGTGCGGCAAATCAGGTCGCGTATGCGCACTGATATCCGGCTACCTTCTGCCGGTTCGCGGCGAAGTGACTTTCGGTTTCGCGGGAGGGGCCTAGCGCCGCGGCGGGGCGTCGAGTTCGGATTCCGGCGTCTTGGTGCCATCGGCCGGGGGTTCGGCGGTGTGGATTTCGATGACCGGGTTGGTGTCCGCGGGCAGGTCGGGCTCATCGGTTTTCGTGTCGGTATTTCCGGGCTCGGCGTCGGAGGCGTCGATGTCGGTCCAGCAGGCCGTCGGCTCCTTCATGCCGCGCAGCACGATGGTGTCGTAGCACGTCCATTTGGCGCGTTCGTGTTCCGCGCCCGCCTCGATCACGGCTTGGCTCACCAGGATTCGCCGCGGCACCTCCTTGGCCGCCGTGGTGAGCCGGGCGGCTTCGTTGACGGCGTCGCCGATCACCGTGAACTCGAGCCGGGTGTCGGATCCGACGTCGCCTGCGAACACCGGTCCGCGTGCGACGCCGATTCCGATGTCGAGTTCTCCGGTGGCGATCACCTCGTCCCGGATGCGGCGCGCCGCCCGCAGGGCCGGGGTGGCGTTGTCGCCCAACGCGATCGGCGCTCCGAAGACGCACAGTGCCGCGTCGCCCTCGAACTTGTTGACCAGGCCGTTGTTCTCCTCGGTCGCCGCGACGACGATCGCGAGCAATCGGTTGAGCTTGGCCACGAACTCCTGCGGCGGCAGCCCGGTGGACAGTTCCACCGACCCGGTCACGTCGACGAACAGCGCCGATACCTCGCGCACGTCACCGGTGAGATCCGCGCCGCGGGCGAGCGCGCGCTCGGCCACCTCCGTCCCGACATGCCTGCCGAACACCTCCCGCATCCGCTCGCGCTCGCGCAGGTTCGCCGCCAGCTCGTTGACCGAATGCTCCAACCTGCCGATCTCGCTGGTACTGCCGATCGGCACCCGGGCGCCCAGGTCGCCCGAGGCGATCCGGTCCAGGGCCTGACGCAGGGTGCGCATCGGCGCGGCGACCGCGCGAGCGAGGAATGCCGTGGCCAGCGCGCCGACGCCGATGCCGACCCCGGACAGGTAGATGGCGGTGCGGACCCGGTCGGGCGCGGCGGCGGCCGGATCGGCCAGTACGACGATCAGCATGAGCAGCGGAAGCGCCGCCGCCACGGCCCAGGTCAGCACGACCCGCACCAGCACCGAGGAACTCCAGTGCATGGTCCAGCCGAGGACCCCGGCGACCACCGGAATGGTCGGGCGGATCAACCGGTCCACGATCAGGAAGGTGACCGCCGCCGACTCGAAAGCGCCGATCGTGAACAGCGCCGCCGTCACACCGGGGTCGTTGTCCGGGCTCAGCTGCGCGAAGATCACGGTCGCCACGATGACGCCGGGGATCCACAGTGCGAGCGCGCGCATGGTGATCGCGACGGGCAGGTGCAACAGGCGCCGCGCCTCCACCTCGGTCGGCTTGCGCGCGGCGTCGAGCCAGCCGAAGTAGGTCTTCCGGTCGCGCACCGCGAGCACGATGCCGGCCAGGAAACCCATCGCCGGATAGATGCCGACGAAAGCCAGCGCCCGCGGCCAATCCGGGCCGAGCCTGCCGAGGAACCCGTTCAGCCACAGCTGGGTGACGATCACCGCGAGGCCGCTGAGATTCGCCGTGGTGACCAGCGCGGCCAGCCCACCCCGCGCTTTGAGCGCCCAGACGACGAGCTTCGCGATCATGGAGTCCGCAACCCCGACGGCCGACGCGCACCGACTCCGAGTGCGCCGGTCATCTCCCTCGCCGTCCCATCACGCGCGCCGCCCCTCCTCGTCCGACCTCCCCGTCGACTCTATGCGCTCAGCGCAAGACGACGAGCCAGACCGCCGCGTAATGGGTCAGTGCCGCGAGCACCGTGGCCGCGTGGAAGAACTCGTGGTGGCCGAAGACGTCCGGCCACGGGTTCGGCCACTTGGTGGCGTAGAGGATCGCGCCGCCGCTGTAGAACAGGCCGCCGATCAGCAGCAGAATCAGCGGCGCGATGCCGATCTGGGTGTTCAGCTCTCCGGCCACCGGCACGATGGCCCAGCCGAGCAGCAGATACAGCGGAACGCCGACCCAGCGGGGAGCGGTCGGCCACAGCAGTTTCAGCGCCACTCCGGCCAGCGCGCCCGCCCAGACCACGGCCAGCAGCGTCTGCCCGGTGCGGCCGGGCAGGCCGAGCAGGGCGAAGGGGGTATAGCTGCCCGCGATGAACAGGAAGATCATCGAGTGGTCGGCTCGCTTCATCCGGATGCGAGCGCGAGTGGTCGGCCAGGTCACCCGGTGGTAGACCGCGCTGACGCCGAACAGCCCGCACACGGTGAGCCCATAGATCAGTGTGGACCATCCCGCGGTCGCCGAGATCGTCGTGGCGGTGGCGATCAGCACGACCGCCGCGATCGCCGCGACGCCGACGGCCCAGGTATGGATCCAGCCCCGCATGCGTGGCTTGACCAACGCATCGGCGAGCGCTTCGCCTGCCGAGCCGGGGACCGGCGTGACCGGTGCCGGTTGGGTGGCGCCGACCGATTCGGACACGAGAACCTCCTCGAGGGGCAGCCGGACGAGTCTATTCGCGGCCCCGCGCCGGGCCCGGTACCGACGAGCCGGCTAACCCGTCAGTAACCTACGCAACCGTAACTTGTGCGCTCTCGGCCACTGTACCGGCCCATCGCGGTCGATGCCGTGATCGTGCCCCCGAGGCGTAGGGTTGCCCGCGTGGAACTTCCGAGTCAGGTGCGGGGTCTGCCGTATCGCATCTACGAGACCCGGCTGTCCAGGCAGCTGGCCGGCAAACAACATCCCCGGCACGTCGCGGTGATGTGTGACGGCAATCGCCGCTGGGCGCGGGAGAACGGTTTCACCGACGTCAGTCACGGCCATCGGGTCGGCGCGCTGAAGATCGCCGAATTGGTCGGCTGGTGCGAGGCCGAGGGCATCGAGATGGTGACCGTCTACCTGCTGTCCACCGAGAACCTGCAGCGCGATCCCGACGAATTGGAGACGCTGTTCGAGGTGATCACCGACGTGGTCGAGGAGCTGTCGGCGCCGGAACAGAACTGGAGCGTGCGCATCGTCGGCTCGCTCGACGGCTTTCCCGAGCTGATCGCCAAGCGGCTGCGCACCGCCGCCGAGCGCACCGACGGCCGCGACGGGGTGCACGTCAATGTCGCGGTCGGCTACGGCGGCAGGCAGGAGATCACCGACGCGGTCCGCTCGCTGGTCCGTCAGGAGATCGCCGCGGGCGAGACCGGCGAAGACCTGGTTCAGTCGATCACCGTGAACGCCATCGGCCAGCACCTCTACACCTCCGGTCAGCCCGACCCCGACCTGGTCATTCGCACTTCCGGCGAGCAGCGGCTGTCCGGGTTCCTGCTGTGGCAGAGCGCATACTCGGAGATATGGTTCACCGAGGCGTATTGGCCGGAGTTCCGCCGGGTGGATTTCCTGCGGGCGCTGCGCGACTTCGCCGCGCGTCACCGCCGCTTCGGCGTCTGAGTCCCTCTCGGCCCGGTGAATTCGGTGCCACCGCCGCCGTTCCCGCGTATATCGCCGAACCGCGGCCGGGCGACGTGCGCGTCGATGTGGCCGCCGCCAAGCGCGGGCAGTTGTCGCGCATCCTCGACGGCGTCGATCACGAGATCAAGCGTTTCGTCGCCCGATACATCTCCGCCGAGATCCGAAAGCCGCACGTCCGCGCTATAGACGTCGCCCGACGCCTGGATGAAGCGTGGAAATTGTAAGCGGAATCACAATTTCCGCAGCCGCAGCCGGTTGATGGTGTGATCGGCGTCTTTGCGCAGCACCAGGGTCGCACGCGGACGGGTGGGCAGAATATTCTCCACCAGATTCGGCCGATTGGTGTTGTTCCAGATCTCCTGGGCCGCGGCGGTCGCCTGTTCGTCGGTGAATCCGGCGTAGTGGTGGAAATGCGCGTTCGGATCGGCGAAAGCGGTGTTGCGCAGAGTGAGAAACCGTTGCACGTACCACTTCTCGATGTCTTCGATACGCGCGTCGACGTAGATCGAGAAGTCGAACAGATCCGAGACCATCAGGCGCGGACCGGTCTGCAACACGTTCAAACCCTCGACGATCAGAATGTCGGGCTGGCGCACGCAGTGCAGCTTGCCCGCCACGATGTCGTAGGAGATGTGCGAATAGACCGGGGCGCAGACTTCGGCAGCACCGGATTTCACCTCGGTGACGAATCGCAGCAGCTTACGGCGGTCGTAACTCTCCGGAAAACCCTTGCGGTGCATGAGGCCGCGCCGGGTGAGTTCCGCGGTGGGGTAGAGAAATCCGTCGGTGGTGACCAGGTCGACCCGTGGGTGGTGATCCCAGCGGGCCAGCAGCGCCTGTAGTACGCGCGCGGTGGTCGACTTGCCCACCGCGACGCTGCCCGCGACGCCGATCACGAACGGCACCTGCTGGTCGGGATGGGTTTCGCCGAGAAAGGTCGCGGTCGCGGCGAACAACCGCTGACGTGCGGCCACTTGCAGATGGATGAGACGAGCGAGCGGAAGATAGACCTCCGCGACTTCCTCGAGATCGATCTGTTCCCCGAGACCGCGCAGGCCGATCAGTTCTTCCTCGGTGAGCACCAGGGGAGTCGATTTACGCAGGGTCCGCCACTGTTTCCGGTCGAATTCCACGTAGGGACTCGGCTCGCTCATTCGTGCCACTTACCCGACGCTCCGTTTCGGCAAACACGCACAGTCAGGGCGCGGATCCGGTGAGATTCGGTCTAGCTGTCGCCGCATAGCCGAATTCTGCTCCGCGTCAACATCGTGGGATGAGCGGGGTACCACTACCGGTTGGTAACCGACTCGATGACCCGGGTGTGAACCGCTAATGTCGGCTGGCATGGATGCGCATCCGCTCGTGACCGAATACTTGCGGCTCGGCCTCGCCTTCGACCGGCTGGAGGAAGGGTTCGTCGACGCCTACACCGGCGACCCGGCGCTGCGCCGCGCGGTGCAGAACGCGCCCGCGCCGCAGCCGCGCGAGCTGGCTCGTCGTGCCGCCGAGTTGCGTGCCGAGGTGCCGGAGGCCGGGCTGGCGCCACAACGCGCCGAATTCCTCGATGTGCACCTGCGCGCGCTGGAGTGTTCCGGACGAAAATTCGCCGGGGACGACATCGGGTTCGTCGAGGAGGTCAGCGCCTATTTCGACGTCGACATCGCGCCCGGCGACGTGGACGACTATCGAGACGCGCACCGGCAGATGGACGAGGTGCTCGCCGGAGACGGCCCGCTGGCCGAACGGGTGGCCGCGCATCGCAAGGCCGATGAGATCCCGCCGGAGCGCCTGTCGGTCTGCGTCGAGGCGTTCTCCAGCGCGCTGCGCGAGCTGGTCCGCGCCCGCTACCCGCTGCCCGACCGCGAGCACGTCACCTACGAGGTGGTCGGGGACAAGCCGTGGTCCGGGTTCAACTACTACCTGGGCAACTATCACTCCCGGGTCGCGATCAATTCCGACCTGAAGCAGCACATGGCGCACCTGCCGCAGCTGATCGCGCACGAGTCCTATCCGGGGCACCACACCGAGCACTGCCGCAAGGAGGCCGGCCTGGTCGCCGCCGGACAGGCCGAGCAAACGCTGTTTCTGGTGAACACGCCGCAGTGCCTGATGGCCGAGGGGCTCGCGGATCTGGCGCTGCGTTCGATCGTCGGGCCCGGCTGGGGCAAGTGGGCGCAGGAGATCTACGCGGATCTGGGGTTGCGCTTCGACGGCGAACGAGCCGAACGCCTTTCGAACGCCTCGGCCGCCCTGCTGAGCGTGCGCCAGGACGCCGCGCTGTTGCTGCACGATCGGGGGCGCTCGCACGACGAGGTGGCGGAGTTCTTGCAGACCTGGAACCTGACGACACCGGAGCGGGCGCGCCAGTCGCTGCGATTCCTGTCCTCGCCGCTGTGGCGGGCGTACATCTCCACCTACGTCGAGGGGTACCGGCTGCTGGGCGGGTGGCTCGATCGCGCGGTCGACGCCGAGGACCGGGCCGATCGCTTCCGCAGGTTGCTCGACGAGCCGCTCACGCCGGCAGCGGTGCGCGCGGCCGCGTGAGCCGGTGCCCGACGGGAACGGGCTGAGCGGTTACTGGATGACCGCGCAGCCCTGCCCGCCCGCGGAGATGCTGAACCCGCCGGGGCCGGCCCGATCTCGCGCCGACCGTCTCCAGTTCGGCGATCAGCGGCGACCGGACGCCGAGCCGGTCGAGCAGGCCGACGGCCGGGTTGACCAGATAGCGGCCGACCAGGCGTTCGCGCCGTAATTTCCGTACCGTGGCGCTCGGTGTTCGTGCAGCTATGGCAGTGCTCCTCGGGTCACTGTGGTGCGCGGAAGATGACGCAGGTGGTGGTGGCGTGCGCGACCAGGCGGCCCTGCTCGTCGACCACCCGTCCCTCGGCGGTCGCGGTGGTGCGCCCGACGTGGATCGTGGTGCCGGTGGCGGTGAGGCGCTGTCCGCCGGTGGGCACGGCCCGGATGTAGTTGATCTTCAGCTCCAGCGTCGTGTACCCGACGCCGGGCTCCAGCGTGGTGTGCACCGCGCAGCCCATCACCGAGTCGAGCAGGGTCGCGCAGATGCCGCCGTGGGTGGTACCGAGCGGGTTCGCGAAATCGGGCCGGGTGCGCAGTGCGAAGACCACCTTGCCGTGTTCGAGTTCGTCGACCTCCATACCGAGCAGATCGCCGATGAACGGCGGACGATCCGTTCTGCTCATCGCGGTACGCAGGAGTTCGAGACCGGACAGTTGGGCCGCGTCGGCTGTGGCTTCGGGCATCAATCCCATCCTTTCGATGAACCGATCGGTCCACATCTGAGATGATTGCAACATGGACCGATCGGTTCACGCAACCCTCGAGCAAGGAACTCGCATGACCGCAGGGCCGCGCACCAGGCTGATCGACAGCGCCATCGAACTGGTTCGCGAGCAGGGTGTGCACGCCGCCGGGCTGGCCGCCCTGCTGGAACGCAGCAACGCCTCACGCAACTCGCTCTATCAACACTTCCCTGCCGGAAAGAGTGAGCTGGTCGAGACCGCCACCCGGGTGGCCGGCGCGCGGATCGGTGAGGTGATCGACAAGGTCACCGCCGCGCCGCCGCGTCGCTGGTTCGATTCACTGCTCGGTTGGTGGGTGCCCGCACTGCAGAGGACCGGCTATCGCGCCGGGTGCCCGGTCGTCGGGGCGGCGCTGGCCGAGTCCGAGCCCGGCGTGCAGGCGGCGGCGGGCGAGGTCTTCGCAGATTGGCACGAACGGCTCGGCGCGGCATTGGTGGCCGCGGGCATGACCGCCGATGACGCGCGCTCGTTCAGCAGTTTCGCGTTCAGCGCGATGGAGGGGGCCATCGTCCAGGCGCGAGCCATGAAGTGCACGCGGCCGCTGGAAGACGCGCAGCGGCATCTCTCGGTGCTGCTGGAGAACTACCTGCCGGAGATCGGCGACTCCCGCTGACCGGGCGGCGGCCGGCCCGGCGCGTGCGAACGGGGTGTCGCGCGTCACGGCCACACCGCATGTCGCGCCACTGGTGTGAACCCCCTGCCCGAGGGCCGGGCCCGCGGCCCATAGACTGAGGTCGTGACGCAGACGACCGCCTCTGTCAATTCCCAGTCTCTCGGTGAGCTCGATCCGGAGCTCGCTGCCGCGATGGCAGGCGAGCTCGCCCGCGAACGCGACACGCTCGAGATGATCGCCTCGGAGAACTTCGTGCCGCGCGCGGTGCTGCAGGCGCAGGGCAGCGTGCTCACCAACAAGTACGCCGAGGGTTACCCGGGGCGGCGCTACTACGGCGGCTGCGAGCACGTCGACGTGGTGGAGACCTTGGCGCGCGACCGCGCCAAGGAGCTGTTCGGCGCCGAATTCGCCAACGTGCAGCCGCATTCCGGCGCGCAGGCCAACGCCGCGGTGCTGATGTCGCTGATGGACCCGGGCGACAAGCTGCTCGGCCTCGACCTCGCGCACGGTGGTCACCTGACCCACGGCATGCGCCTGAACTTCTCCGGCAAGCTCTACGAGGTGCACTCCTACGGGGTGAGCAAGGAAGACCACCGCGTCGACATGGACGAGGTGCGCGAGATCGCCTTGCAGGCCCGGCCGAAGGTGATCGTGGCGGGCTGGTCGGCTTACCCGCGCCACCAGGACTTCGCGGCGTTCCGCTCGATCGCCGACGAGGTCGGCGCCTACCTGTGGGTGGACATGGCGCATTTCGCCGGTCTGGTCGCCGCCGGTCTGCATCCCTCGCCGGTGCCCTACGCCGACGTGGTGTCCTCGACTGTTCACAAGACCCTCGGCGGTCCGCGCTCCGGCCTGATCCTGGCCAAGCAGGAGTACGCGAAGAAGCTGAACAGCGCGGTGTTCCCGGGCCAGCAGGGTGGCCCGCTCATGCACGCCATCGCAGCCAAGGCCGTCGCGTTCAAGATCGCCGCGGGCGAGGAGTTCAAGAACCGTCAGGAGCGCACCCTGTCGGGCGCCAAGATCCTGGCCGAGCGGCTGACCGCCGCCGACGTCAAGGACAAGGGCGTCAGCGTGCTCACCGGTGGCACCGATGTGCACCTCGTGCTGGTCGACCTGCGCAACTCCGAACTCGACGGCCAGCAGGGCGAGGACTTGCTGCACGAGATCGGTATCACCGTGAACCGCAACGCGGTTCCGTTCGACCCGCGGCCCCCGATGGTCACCTCCGGCCTGCGGATCGGTACCGCGGCCCTGGCCACCCGCGGCTTCGGCGACACCGAGTTCGCCGAGGTCGCCGACATCATCGCGAGCGCGCTGGCCGGCAGCGCCGACCTGGACTCGCTGCGCGCCCGCGTGAGCAAGCTGGCACAGGACGTTCCGCTGTACGACGGCCTGGAGGACTGGCGTCTGCTGGGCTGACGCCGGGTTTCGCGCAGCGCCGGGCCGACGTTGGGCGGGTGTACGACTGCGTCGTCGAGTTCGGGGGATATGCACCGTATCGCCGCCGAAGCAGACGCTCGTGCCGTGCGCCCGCAGCACGACGGTGGTCCCCGAAACGCATGTCACGGTGACCCGGCCGGGACGAGGTGAGTCCCCGGCTCAGTGGCACCGCGGCAGAAAAGCCTCCCGTGGCGCACGACACCCTGGCCGACAGACTCGGGCAAACCGCGAGTGGCGCAACCTGGAGGCCCCTTCTCGGGAAATGCCGCGACCATGTGCCACTCGTCGCCGCTGAAGCCGATTTCCGGATCTCGCGGGGGTCGGGGCCGGGCTGGTGGGGGCGAGCGGGCGCGGCGATCTGTATTACCGGTCCATGCGCGCCTTGGCCCGCACGATCGACTCGTCCAGGTATCGGGTGATGTCGGCGCTGGTGCCGGGGCGGATCATCAGAGCGCGATTGGCGGGCACCTCGCAGTAGCGGCCGTCGGTCGTGTCGATCCAGCGGAGGCGGCCGGTGCGCAGCGGTTCGGCGTTGCGCGGGCCGATCAGCACGCTCGCGGCGCCGCGGGTGGTGCACGACTGCCGCCAGAAACGCCGGTAGCGTTCCTTGGCCTGACTGGCCGGCGCGTTTCCGAACACATCGGGGCGATCGTCGTTGAGATCGTCCAGCAGGAAGCTCTTCTCACCGACGGTTCCGGCCGGTGCGTCCGGCAGCAAGCGCACCAATTCGGTGGCGAGCTGGTCGGTTCGGTAGCGGCGCAGCCGGACTCGCCCGCCGTCCGAGGCCGGTGTTTGCACGGCGAGCACACCGGGTCCGGTGCGTGTCCCGCAGGCGACGGCGCGCAGTTCGATGCCCTCGCGCGTGTTGTCGTAACCGAACAGTTCGATGCGCCATTCGGGACCGGCAAGCGTTGTGATCGCGCTGCGCAGGGGTAGTCGCTCGTCCCGGTCCAGCTCGGCGCGGAACTGCCGTTGGTACTCCTGGTACTCGTGCAGACCGGGAAACCGGCTGGTGAACCGGAACGGGAACGGCAGGCGATCCAGCCCGGTGCCGAACCACGCCGCGGCGAACTGCTCGGCCGAAAGCGACCACTGCGCCGTCATTTCTCTCCCAGCGCGGGCGGCACGGTCGGTTGCACCTCGCCGAGCAGCTCCTTCGCGTGTTCCTCGGTGCGCAGGTACTTCGGCGACTTGTGCTCGTCGTCGTCCGTGCGCCTGCCGCGCAGCCCCGGTGGGACCATGCCCGAGTAGCCCGCGCCGCCAAGCGCTACCGGGCGTCCCGGCGCGGTGGACTGCGGATTCGCCGACGCCGGGGCAGTGGGTTGGGCGGGACGTGAAGTGCCCGACCGCGCCTCGTTGTCCGCGGCGCCGGGAGCTGCGGCCGCACCGGGCGGGCCCGGCCGGGCCGGTGTGCCGTTCGGTCTGCCGTCGAACGATGTGGGGACGACGGCGGCGGGTGTGCTGGCAAGCGGCGCCGGCGTGGCGGTGAACGGGGTGCCCGAGGTTGTTGTCGTCGGTGTGCTCGTGGTGGATACCGGCGTAGTGGTCGCCGTGTTCTGCTGCGAGACGGCCTGTGGCGCGGTCGTTTCCGAGGTGTTCGCTGCCGCCGGTTGCGTCGGCTCGTCCGTCGTGCCTTCCTCCTCCACGTCACCGGGCGACGCGGTGCCTTCGGACGAAGCCTCGTCGCGGGAGGAGGGGGTGTCGGTGGTGCGGGCACCATCTACCGGTGATGAGCCCACGTCGGGGTGCACAGCCGTACCGGCGCCCGCTTCGATCCCTGTCGGCGTCGTTGCGGCGGGACCGATGGGTGGCGGAAGCGTGGGAATGGCCGGAGCGGTGGCCCCGTACGGCTGGATGTACTGCGTATTCATCTCGTCGCGGGCCTGTTCCTCCCGCGAGTTGCGTTGTTCCGCATTCGCCGCGCCGGCCGAGGCGTCCACCAGTTCCGGCACCGACGATTTGAACTTGACCGCCGCGTCAGCCGCCGCCGACAGTGGCAGGCTCTGCGCGCCGAGGGCCTCGCCGAGTTCACCCACCCGTGCCGCGTAGTCCCGCACACCGCGCACCGCGCTGTCGGCCGCCGCGCCCTCCCAGTGTTGTTCCACCGCTGTCTTGATCGCGTTCTCGAATTGCTGTCCCGCGTCCGTCACCGCCGCCGCGATGGCCGACCACGCGGCGAACGCCCCGGCGAGCCCGGCCGGATTCATCGCGTCGGCGGCCTGCTTGATCTCCGCGTGCGAGAAACTGTGCGCGTTCTCCGGATTGGTGATCGCGCGGCCGTCGGTCTGTCTCATGATCGCTTCCCCCGGTGTTCAGCTGCCCGCGGGCAGCAATGGTGCGATTGCTCGGGCGATGTCGGTGGCGATATCGCAGGCGAGAAGGTTCTTGTTCGCCGCCGTCTGCGGAATATTCGTCAGGATGTAGAGCGAGCCGGACCCCATCTCGACATTGATCGTGCAGCCACCGGGTACGTCCGGACGGGCTTCATAGCGCACAGCTCTCCGATTCCCTGCCGGAATGTCCACGGCGGAGGGGTATTTGCTGCGAACCTGGTCGAGAGTGCCGTTGGTGGTCTCGACGACGAATCCGTATCCAGCCCGTGCGACGTAACGGCATCCCTTCCAGGAGGTGCTGCCTTGGCTGTCTTGTCTGGGTTCCGGGGGTCTCGAGTCCCACTGCCGCTCTGCGAGAAATTGGGGCGACAGCGCGGTACAGGGATCGAACGAGGACTGGGCATTCGCCCCTGGCGACGCGCTCGGGCCGGAATCGGTCGGGCCGCTGGTCGACGGCGCCGGTTCGCTCGGTGTCCTCTCGTCGCCGCATCCGGTGAGCAGGAAGAGACCTACCACTACGGCGAGGACCCCGGTTGCCCGACTGCCTGTGCCCACCCTCATACGCTGAGCTCCCGCATCGCCGCCGCGAATTCCGTATCGGTCCGAACGTAGCCATCGCGGATGGCTTGGAACATGGATCGGATTTCCTGCGCCGTGGAGATGTATTCGGTGAGCGTGTCGAATGCGTTGTTCGGGCCACCGAAAGCTTTCTCGCGGAACAGTCGCACCAACTCGACGGCGGAGGTCAGCTTCGAATTGTCCTCGCCCAGGCCCCAGTGCTCCCGCTCGCCGAGTTCGCGTGCGTCGGTTTGCGCTGCCACGAGCGCATCGATCAACTCCTGGCACGCCTGGTCGATCTCCACGAACCCTTGCGGGTCCATCCGCACGCGCAGTGCCCCGGTCTTCGCAGCTTCGATGTACCCGGGAAACGGGCTGTCCGCCATCGCCGTCCCTTCCGTCAGTGCCGTATGACCTTACAGACGCCTCACGCCGCACTCCGGTTCCATCGAAACACAACCGAATCCTCGGGGTGCTCCGTCGTGCCGCTCGTCGTCGTCGGCGCGAGGGTTCCCAACTGGGACGTTGTGCCGAACCCCGGTGGGCGCGGGCGGTTCGATCGCTGTCAAGGCCGCTGACGAGCGGTCAGCGTGCGTCGGCCGCGCCGATCAGCGCCGGATAGTCCTTCAGATCGATGTCGTTGGCGGCGTTGTCGCCGTATTTCGTCATCAGTGCGAACAGCCGGGAACCGAGGAACCAGTTGCGCATCTTGATGCCGCGCGCGGTCTTCGGCGCCAGGAAACGCCCGGCGTTGCTGTTGCCCGCGATCTTCGCGTAGCGCTTCATGATCTCGTCGTAACGGGCGAAGGCGACGGTGTGATCGCCGTCGGCCAAGACCAATTCGCCTGCGATGACGTATGCGCCGACCACGGCGAGCCCGGTGCCGAAGCCGCCGAGCGTGTTTCCGTATCCGGAGTCGCCGACCAGCGCGACACGTCCCTTGGTGTATCCGTCCGGCATGTGCACCTGGCTGATCGAGTCCAGGTAGAAGTCGTCGAATCCGGCCAGCTCGGCGAGCATTCGCGGCACTTCCCAGCCGACCTCGGCGTAGGTCTCCGCGAGGATGCGGCGCTGGGCCGCGCTGTCGTCCCTGGCGTAGTCGAGTTCGGGGGAGGCGAACATGTACATCTGCTGTGCCTTCGGGCCGCCGCTGATCGCGAGTCGTCCGGGAGCGTTGTGGCCGTGCGCGGTCACCCGCTCGCGCGGCCCGGTGGTCTTGCCGCTCCATGGGCCGGCGCCCGCGACGGCGTAGTAGTAACCCAGGTACTTCACGAAATCGCGCTCGGGGCCGAACGCCAAGCCGCGGACTCGCGAGTGGATGCCGTCGGCGCCGAATACGAGGTCGAAGGTGCGGGCGGGGGCGTGCTCGAACTCGACGTACACGCTGTCCGCGGTCTCGGTGAGCGCGGTGATCGAATCGCCGAACAGGTATTCGCAGTGGCCGGCGGTGCGCCGGTAGACGATCTCGGACAAGTCGCCCCGCAGGATCTCGACATCGCCGCCGGTGAAATCGCCCGACATCAGGGCCAGCCGGGTGCCCTGCTCATCCACGAACACCGTGTCGGTGGTGCCTGTCCTGCGGTGCTCGATGTCCTCCAGCATGCCCATTCGCTCCAGCACGGTGCGGTGGGTGCGGCCCTTGAAGTCGACCGCCTGACCCCCGGCGCGCAGCGCCGCGGCGCGCTCCACGACGGTGGCCGCGAACCCGTACCGGTGCAGCCAGTAGGCCAGCGCGGGTCCGGCGATGCCGGCGCCGGAGATGAGAACGGTGGTGTTGCGCATATGAACTCCCATCGGAATCTGCGTCCGACGGAAACTGTATCCGTTGGATGCGGATAAGCGTATGGTGGACACAGTTTCGCGTCAAGACGTTCTCCGGAAGGATTTCGGGCATGCCGACACCGACCACACTCGAATTGCTCTGGGGTACCGGTCAGCGCCCCAAGCGCGGCCCGAAACCAGCGCTGTCGCTGGAGCGGATCGTCGCGGAGGCCGTCGCGCTGGCCGACGCCGAAGGGCTGGCGAACCTGTCGATGCAGCGGCTGGCCGAGCGGCTGGGATTCACCAAGATGTCGCTGTACCGCTACGTGCCGGGCAAGGCCGAACTCGTCGCGCTGATGCTGGACACGGCGCTGGGCACGCCGCCGGAGATGAGCGCGGGGGCGGAGACGCCGGAGGACGCCTGGCGGGACCGGCTGGCCGCATGGTGCGAGACGATCTACGAACGCTTCCGCGCTCACCCCTGGTCGCTGGAGGCCTCGGTGGGTTTGCGGCCGATCGGCCCGAACGAACTGGCCTGGATGGAAGCCGCGCTCAGCGCGCTCGCCGGGACGGGGCTCACCACCGCCGAACGGCTGGACACCATCGTCCTGCTGACCGGGCACGCCCGCAGCCTGGCGCAGCAGGTGCGGGTGGTCGACGCCGACGAGTTCGAGAAACAGATCGCGGGCCAGTTCGCCGAGATGGTGGCCGCCGCGGCCGAACGATACCCGGCCGCGGCCGCCGCTTTCGCCGAGGAAGGTGCGGTCGCGGGCGGGGCGGGGGCGCTGAGATTCGGCATCGCGCGCATTCTGGACGGACTGGCCGTGCTCATCGCGCGCCGCGGGTGACCGGCGCGGCCTACGCTCGGACCATGACCGACGAACTCGACCTGAAACAGGACTCGATCACCACCGTGCGGGAGTTCTTCGCCGCGCTGGAGATGCGCGCCGCCGAGGAGGCGATCGACCTGCTGCACCCGGACATCGTCTGGAAGAACACTTCGTTGCCCGACGTGCGAGGCATCCGGCGGGTCGGCGGGGTGCTGCGCGGCCTACGCCGCGACTGGCTCGGCTTCGGAGTGGACCTGCATTACATCGCCGCCGACGGCGACGTGGTGCTCACCGACCGCACCGACTACTTGCGCTTCGGGCCGGTGCGCGTCGGTTTCTGGGTGACCGGCACGTTCGAACTGCGCGACGGCCGAATCATCTTGTGGCACGACCACTTCAGCTGGGAGAACCTCCTGCGCGGCACCGTCGCGGGCCTCTGGCGCGCAGCGCTGACCCGCGGCTGACCCACCCTCAGGAGTGCTGCGCCAAGTAGTCCAGGTAGACCGGCCGCAACACCTCGGCGACCGCGCCGTCGCCCGCGTGGACGTAGTCGTCGAGCATGGGCAGCACATACTTGATGTCCGCCTCGCTCTCCCCTACATTGCCCGCGGCGGCCTCCGCGGCCGGAATCGACGTGAGCAGCCGCCACAGGAACTTCACATCACCGCGTCGCACGGCGAGCTTCATCGCCCGGTCGTGCAGTTCCTTGGACGACAGCTTCTCCAAATCCTCGTTACCGGACATACCAGCGACTCTATCCGCCGAATCGGCCGACAGCGACGGCGTGGCGCATCCCGGAGCCGTCCGGGCTCGTGCTGCGATGACCGCTATGCCTCCGCAACCGCAGCCCGGCTTCCGCATCAAGCGCGTCTACGACAGCCCCTACCCGGACGACGGCACCCGGGTACTGGTCGATCGGCTCTGGCCGCGCGGTATCACCAAAGCGCAAGCGCGGGTCGATCGCTGGCCCAAGGAGCTCACCCCGTCCACCGAGTTGCGGCGCTGGTTCCACGCCGACCGGGACGCGCGGGCCGCGGAATTCGCCCGCCGCTACCGTGCCGAGCTCGCTGCGTCGAAGGTTCAACAAGATTTGCGGGATTTGCGGGCCCTGGCCGCTGAAGGTCCGGTCACATTGCTCACGGCCGTACAGGATCCGGCGCACAGCCATGTTCCGGTGTTGCTCGACGTGTTGCGGTGACCACCCCCGACGTGCTGGTTTACGACAAATTCACGGACACGCCTCCCGGTCCCTGAGCGCGGACATGGTAATGGGAGGTAGCGTCGGGTGTGCGGGCCGCGGCGGTGTGGCTCGTACGGGAGGTCCTGACCGTGACTGAGCAACTCAGTACGAGGGGGCCGGTACCCGGCCCTCGTGGCACCTGACGGCAACGTCGGGTCCATCAGGACGGACCGGTCCAGCGAGATCGTTCGTGCGACTGCCGCGCGAACACAGAGGAGCCCACCGTGACTGCTGCACGCTCCGTTTCCGCTCCCTCGGCGAACTCCAGCTCCGCGAAAGGCGGAGCCGCCGCGAAGGGGGCCCGCCCCTCGCATTCAGCCGGCAAAACCTTCGTCATCGACACGTCCGTCCTGCTGTCGGATCCCTGGTCCTACACGCGGTTCGGGGAACACGACGTGGTATTACCCCTGGTGGTCATCAGTGAACTCGAAGCCAAACGGCACCATCACGAACTGGGCTGGTTCGCGCGAGAAGCCCTGCGCAATCTGGACGATCTGCGCCTGCAGTACGGCAGGCTGGATCAGCAGGTGCCGATCGGCGCCGAGGGCGGAACGTTGCAGGTGGAACTGAACCACACCGATCCCGCGGTCCTTCCGGTCGGCTTCCGCACCGACACCAACGACTCCCGGATCCTCGCCTGTGCGCTCAACCTCGCGGCCGAGGGCCGCGAAGTGGTGTTGGTGTCCAAGGACATCCCGCTGCGGGTGAAGGCCAGTGCGGTGGGCTTGCACGCCGACGAGTATCACGCCCAGGACGTGGTGACCTCCGGCTGGTCCGGCATGGTGGAACTCGATGTCAGCACGGCGCGCATCGATCAGCTGTACGCCGAATCGGTGATCGATCTGGACGAAGCGCGAGAGCTGCCTTGCCACACCGGCATTCGGTTGCTCGGCGTCAGCTCCAGTGCGCTGGGCCGGGTCACGCCGGACAAGCGGGTGCAATTGGTGCGCGAGCGCGAGGCGTTCGGCTTGCACGGCCGTTCCGCCGAGCAGCGCATCGCGCTGGACCTGCTGCTGGACGAGAGCGTCGGCATCGTCTCGCTGGGTGGCCGAGCGGGTACCGGCAAGTCGGCGCTGGCGTTGACCGCGGGCCTGGAGGCGGTGCTGGAACGGCGGACACAGCGCAAGGTGGTCGTCTTCCGTCCGCTCTACGCGGTGGGCGGCCAGGAACTGGGCTATCTGCCCGGCACCGAGAGCGAGAAGATGGGCCCGTGGGCCCAGGCGGTCTTCGACACGCTCGACGGGCTGGCCAGCCGTGAGGTGATGGAGGAGGTGCTCGGCCGCGACATGCTGGAGGTGTTGCCGTTGACCCACATTCGCGGGCGGTCGTTGCACGACTCCTTCGTGATCGTGGACGAAGCCCAGTCGCTGGAGCGGAATGTGCTGCTCACGGTGCTCAGCCGCCTGGGGACCGGCTCGCGGGTGGTACTCACCCACGACGTGGCCCAGCGCGACAACCTGCGTGTCGGCAGGCACGACGGTGTCGCGGCGGTGGTCGAGAAGCTCAAGGGGCACCCGCTTTTCGCGCACATCACGCTGACCCGTAGCGAGCGCTCGCCGATCGCGGCGCTGGTCACCGAGATGCTGGAGGAGTACGGTCCCAACTCCTGATCTCGCACGGCCGTCCAACGCTGTGTTTCACGGCATATCCGGTGGGTATCATCCGCCGCGATAGCTGTTCGGTATGACCCGGTGACCGCCCGTCGGCCACCGGGTCATTGCCTGACAATCGGCCGAGGCTACGCGCGGTGCCGTCACGGAGTCCGTGGTGTGCCGGTAGCCCACAGCGAGAGGATGGACATGCACCACTTCGCTCGACGAACGGCTGGATTCACCGCAGTGCTCGCCGTGGCAGGGCTGGTCGTGGCCGGCTGCGGCGACGATGACGACAAAGGCGACGGCGCCAAGACCGGTATGGCCAGTATGACCGGAATGGTCACCTCGGCTCTGAGTCCCGGAACCAGCGCGGAGGCCACCACCACACGCACCCAGGAAAGCGCGCCGACCACAACGGGCACGGCCGCCGCCGAGGGAACCAAGATCGCCACGCCCGGCGGTGAGATCAGCGTCGACGGCGACATCTACGAGAAGTATGCGCAGCTCGGCGGCCCCACCGGCACGCTCGGTGTCCCGCTGGAAGCGGAGGAGAAGGGTCCCGAGGACGGGGAGTACCAGGACTTCACGGGCGGCACGATCTACGAGCCGAAGGACGGGGAACCGCACGTCGTCTGGGGTGAGATCCGCAAAGCGTGGGAAGAGAACGGCGGCGCCCAGGGGCAGCTCGGCTACCCGGTCAGCGACGAGAAGGACATCCCCGGTGGCAAGCAGAGCGACTTCAGCGGCGGCACCATCACCTGGGTGAACGGTAGTATCACCGTCACGCTCAAGTAGGAAACCAGACGGACGGCGTCCGGGATCGCGGTGCGGTCCCGGACGCCTGTGAATCCCATCCATCCGCCCCCGCTCTGCGGGCCAAGCCGCTAGGTTATCTCGGTGCAAACTCTCCTGACCGATCGCGAATTGCTCGAATCGCTCGCGGTGGACGTAGAACTGCTGCTGCGTAAGCACATCGATGTCGCCGACGGGTGGCAGCCACACGACCTCGTTCCATGGGACGACGGCCGCAACTTCGCCTTCCTCGGCGGTTCCGACTGGACGCCGGAACAGTCCGAGCTCAGCGAAACCGCCAAGCTGGCGCTGACCGTCTCGGTGCTGATCGCCGACAACCTGCCGTCCTACCACCGCGAGATCGGCAAGTACCTGCGCACCGGCGCGTGGTGGCGCTGGGTCGGCCGCTGGACGGCCGAGGAGAACCGCCACGAGATCACCATCCGCAACTACCTCATGGTGACCAGGGCCGTCGACCCGGTCGAACTGGAGCGGTTGCGCATGGAGCACATGACCAAGGGCTTCCGCCGCCCGGCGATGCACTTGCTCGACGTGCTGGCGAACTGCGCGTTCGAGGAGGCCGCCAGCGCGATCCGGCATCGCAACACCGCGGCGCTCGGGGAGAACCCCCTGGTCACCGCCATTTCCGAGCGCATCGCGCTGGACGACGAACTGCAGTCGGTGTTCTTCGCCGACGTGGTCGCCGCCGCGCTGGATCGAGTGCCCGATCAGACCGTGCGGGCCATCGCCGACCGGGTCGCCGGTTTCGAGGTGCCCACGGTGACGCTGCCGGACGGCCGCAGCAGCGACGAGGTGCTCGCCGAGGCGGGCGTCTACGACCGCGCCAAGGAGGATGAGCTGGTCTTCGCCCCGTTGCTGCGGCGATGGAACATTTTCACCCGCACCGACTTCGGCCCGGACGGCGAGCTGGCGCGCGACGAGCTCTCGCGCCTGCGCGACTGACCCGCCGTCATCGGAGCACGGGCGCGCTCCCTACCGTGTCTCGCGGTCGGGTAGCCCGGTCGGAGTTCGAGACGTTCCAGTTGAACGCCACCTCGGCAACCTCTCGGTTTCCGAG